>CAVUDC010000004.1:300000-514698 GCA_963740165.1 uncultured Actinomycetota bacterium
CGCGCGGGACCGTCGGGCCGCGGCGTGGGCCTCGCGCTCGTTCGCGACATCGTGGCAGCCAACGGGGGCGAGATCACCGTGAGTGACTCCCCCACCACCTTTCGGGTCGTCCTGCCGGGAAGGCTGTCATGACCGGCGACGCGAGGGCGACGGCGGATGATGAGGCGGTCGGCGTGCTGATCGTCGACGACGAACGACTGACCCGCGAACTGCACCGCGCGTACATCGACAAGCTCGACGGGTTCGCGGTAGTCGCCGAGTGCGCGGGCGCCCGCGCCGCCGTTGCCGCAGTGTTCGAGGCATCCGTCGGCGCACGTATCGACCTGGTGCTGCTCGACATGACCATGCCGGACGGTCACGGTCTTGATCTCGCGCGCCTCATCCGCGCCCGGGGTGCGCCTATCGACATCATCGCGATCACCGGAGTCCGCGACGCCGAGGTCGTTCGCACGGCCCTGGCGCTCGGTGTCGCCCAGTACCTGATCAAACCCTTCACGTTCGGGATGTTCCGCGAACGCCTGGAGCAGTACGCCGCGTTTAGGCGGCGGTCGCGCGAGGCATCCGGTCAGGCGACCCAGGCCGAGGTGGACGCGCTGCTCGGGGCACTCCACCCGACGCGCGCGGCCGCGACGCCACCGAAGGGGCTTTCAGCCGACACGCTCGATCGCGTAACCGCGGCCCTCCGCGGGAGCGGCCCCCTGTCTGCTGCCGAAGCCGGCGCGGCACTGGGTCTCTCGCGGGTTGCCGCGCGGCGGTACCTCGAGCACCTCGCCGACGTTGGGCGTGCCGATCGCAGTTCGCGCTGGGGCACTCCGGGACGCCCCGAGACCGAGTACGCCTGGCGCGGGTGAGGATGTCTCAGCTCGTGCGCGTCCTGCGGCGAGCGCGACCTGGCAGCACGACGTAGTCGGAATGCTTGGCCGAGAGACCGTCGCCGGCGGTCTTGCCGCGCAGCTCCCGCCACACCCACGGGAGGGCGTGCGCGGTCAGCCATAGTCGCTTCGGGCCCGAGGCATCCTCGTCTTCCGCCGCTTCGTCAGCGTGCAGCGCGGCCTCGAGGAGACCAAGCTGTTGAGCGTCGGGAACGCCGAGGACATCGGCCGCGCGGTAGGCGAGCAAACGGTGGCCCGCCGATCGCAGGTGCACGCCGTCTTCGGCCCAGAGATCGAGCTGGGACACGCTCGGCAGCGCTTCGACATCGAGCAGCAGCGCCCCGGTGTCGCGGGCGATGCGGCGCAGCTCCGAGTTGTATCGCGCGAACCGGTGGGCGAAGATGTGGGCCGCGCGACGGTGCGGCAGGAACGGCGTCGCGAGCAGCACATCCGCACCCGTCGCGCGCAGCGTCCGCACGATCTGCTCGACCTCGGCGGCGAGGCGCACGGGGTTCGCACCCTGCTTGACCAGGTCGTTCGCGCCGATCAGCACCGAGACGAGGTCGGGCCGCAGATCGAGCGCGGCCGGAAGCTGGCGGCCCACCACATCCCGCATGGGGCTGCTGCGGATCGCGAGGTTGGCGTAGCGGACGGATCCGCCTCGGGCACCCCCGGAGGCCGACACGGACGCGAGCATCAGCGCCAGGCGATCCGCCCACCCGCGGTACTGCCCGGATGGGGCGCGCGAGGCGTCGCAGAGCCCCTCGGTGATCGAGTCACCGAGGGCGACGTACCGCCGCCATCCGGGCGCCGCCGCCGTGGGGGCGGTCGGTGTCGGCGGGAGTTCGGGCCGCGTGATGCCCCGGGCGAGCAGGGCGTCGTCGATCGGGCGCAGGATGCGGGCCTCGTCGTATCGGTCGACGAGCTCTCGGCAGAGTGCTTCCCACGTGCGGTGCCGAACCCCCTCGCGTGCGGCGATGCCGAACGAGCGGCGCTTGGCCTCGTCGCCCGTGAGGTCGGCGACCCGCGCCCGCAGGTCGCGCAGATCGCCCGGCTGGTACAGCCACCCGTCGATGCTGCTGCGGACGAGATCGACCGGGCCGCCGCGTCCGGTTGCGACGACCGGGATGCCGCTCGCGTGCGCCTCTTGAACGGTCTGGCAGAAGGTCTCACTCTCGCCCGGGTGGACGAAGATATCGAGGCTCGCGAGAGCCTCGGCGAGAGCCAGGCCGTCGAGGAATCCCGTGAAGACGGCGGTCGGGAGCGCGGCCCGCAGGCGCGCGCGATCGGGTCCGTCGCCGATGATCACGAGCCGCACACCCGGCAGGTCGGTCAGGGTGCGCAGGTCTTCGACCTGCTTCTCGGCTGCCAACCGGCCCGCATAACCGACGAGGATCTCGCCCGGCGCGATCCGCTGCCGCCAGGCCTCACTGCGGCGCTCGGGGGCGAATCGTTCGGCGTCGACACCACGACCCCACGGCCGCAGACGGTCGATGCCGAGGGCCTCGAGCTGTGCGATCGCCGCCGACGAGGGAGCGAGCGTCAGGGTCGCACGGCGGTGCAGACGGGCAACGTGCCGCGCGACGAGCGGTGCGGCGCCGACGACACCGTATTTCTCGGCGTAGGCGATGACATCCGTCTGGTAGATCGCGACGGACGGCACCCGCAGCACATCCGCGGCAGCGACCCCTTGCGAGCCGAGCACGAACGGGGACGCCAGGTGGACGACATCCGGGGCGAAATCCCGCAGCAGCCTCGTGAGGTACGCCGTCCGCGCGAACACAACGCGCACGTCGGGGTACGACGGCAACGGCACCGAGCGGAGCAACTCCGTCCGTGCGTCCGTGAAGTCCGGCAGCATCTTTCGCGCGCCCGGTGCCGCTCCACCCGGGTGCGGGGCGATCACGAGAGTCTCGTGACCTTCGCGGCGGAGGTGACGCAGAACCTGCGCGACCGAACCGGTCACGCCGTTCATGTGGGGCAGGGCGGATTCCGCCAGCAGGGCGACTCTCACCTGTCCAGGGTGACGCGGGTGTGGGCGCCGGATGTGCCGAAACGGGGCTGAGCACCGAGAGTTCACCGACCGCACGCATCCGCGTCACCGGACGGATGCCGCAGGGTCGCGCACCGCAGCGGGGCCGGTCTTTGCCGTGTTCGCTCGCCGTTCATACGGCCTTGCTATCCACAGGGGGTGATGGACGATGTGCTCGCAGCGATCGCCGCGAGCCCCTGGGCGCTTCTGGCGATGTTCGCCCTGGTGGTCGGTGACGCATTCCTCGTCGTGATCCCCGGCGAGACTGCGGTGACGGCGCTCGCCGCGCTGAGTGTGGTCACCGGGGACCCGCCCCTCGTCACGATCATCGGCGTCGCCGCGGCGGGCGCGTTCCTCGGCGACACCATCTGCTTCGTGGTCGGGCGGCGCGTCGGTCTCGAACGGTGGGGATGGATGCGTCGGCCACGCATCGCCGCCGCGTTCACGTGGGCGCGGGCGCGTCTGGCGCGCAGCACGGCCGTGATCGTCTTCACGGCGCGATTCATCCCCTTCGCCCGCCTGGCCGTCAACCTGACTGCGGGGGCGAGTGGGGTGAGCGCCTCGCGGTACTTGCCGCTCGCGGCGCTCGCCGCGCTGGGATGGGCGGCCTACCAGGCGCTCGTCGGCACGGTCGTCGCCACGCTTCTGCCGAATGCGCCGGTGCTGGCGATCCTGGCCTCGATCGCGGTCGCGCTGCTGCTCGGCGTGGCTCTCGACGCCGTACTCGCCGCGCGCTGGCGGCGCGCACCTCGGGCCTGACGGGCGCGGCGAAGCATCCGAACCTCGGTCTTTGAGTGAGCGGCTTCCGCGAGTGCACGACGTCCGCACGAGTGCACGGGTTGTGCGCGGTATGTAAGCCGTGCACTCGCACACGAGCCGTGCACTCGGTGCCAAACGTCACCCACCGAGCGCGCCGGGTAGACGCGAGTGCGCCCCCTGTACACGGGGTACAGAGGGCGCACTCGACAACAAGCGGCGCACTCGCCGCGAGGCCGCCGTGATGAGCAGCGCATGCGCGGGGCTACTCCCCCGCGAGGCCTCCCAGCAGGTGGCCGAACGAGCGGCCCTCGCCGAGGTAGTTCGCGGGGTCGAACGGGTCGGCCGACTCCGCGGTGTCGCGGCGGGCGATGGTGTATGCCAGCTCGCGGGCCGCCTTGTCGATGCGGTCACCGAGTGAGGCGACGCCGTCGCCCTGCGCTCCCCAGTCGCTCGACGCGGCGAACACGCCTGTCGAGATGGCGTCCGCGTGCAGGTACGCGAACAGAGGACGGATGGCGTAGTCGATCGCGAGCGAGTGCCGCGGGGTGCCCGCATTCGCCCCGATCAGCACAGGCTTTCCGGTCAGCGCGTCCGGGTCGAGCACGTCGATGAACGACTTGAACAGGCCCGAGTAGCTGGTCGAGAAGATCGGTGTCACCGCGATCAGCGCGTCCGAAGAGACCACGGTGTTGATGGCCGCCTCGAGCGCGGGCGGGGCGAACCCCGTCAGCAGATTGTTGGTGATGTCGTGTGCATAATCGCGCAGCTCGATTGCGTCGACCGTGGCCTCGATTCCCCGCGCCGCGAGCTCGCGAACGGTCGCCGAAGCGAGGCGGTCACCGAGCAGGCGGGTCGTGGAGGGGTTCGAGAGCCCCGCCGTCACGACCGCGATCCGACGGGCGGTCATGTCAGGCTCCCCGGCGCGTCGCGGCGGTACCGAAAGAGGATCCGGCAACGACCGGCTCGGACTTCTGCGCGGCGAGCTTCCCACCCGCCACCGGCAGGCCACCCGCTGCGGCGAGCGCGACGCGAGCGGCATGGGTCGGCGCATCCGGGACCTCGGCGGGACGGTTCTTCGCGAGCTCCTTCCGCAGCACGGGCACGACCTCGCCGCCCAGGATGTCGAGCTGCTCGAGCACGGTCTTCACGGGCAGTCCCGCGTGATCGATGAGGAACAGCTGGCGCTGATAGTCGCCGAACAGATCGCGCATCCCCGCGTAACGGTCGATGACCTGCTGAGGCGAGCCGACCGTCAGCGGGGTCATCTCCGAGAAGTCCTCGAGGCTCGGGCCGTGGCCGTACACCGGCGCGTTGTCGAAGTACGGACGGAACTCCCGCACCGCGTCCTGCGAGTTCGCGCGCATGAACACCTGACCGCCGAGGCCGACGATCGCCTGCGCCGCGGTGCCGTGACCGTAGTGCTCGAAGCGCTGGCGGTAGAGGCCGATCAGGCGCTGGTAGTGCTCCGCCGGCCAGAAGATGTTGTTGGCGAAGAATCCGTCGCCGTAGTAGGCCGCCTGCTCGGCGATCTCGGGCGTGCGGATCGATCCGTGCCAGACGAACGGGGGCACGTCATCGAGCGGGCGCGGCGTCGAGGTGAAGCCCTGTAAGGGCGTGCGGAAGCGTCCCTCCCAGTCGACGACGTCCTCGCGCCACAGCTGGTGCAGCAGGGCGTAGTTCTCGATCGCGAGGGGAACGCCCTGACGGATGTCCTGACCGAACCAGGGATAGACGGGCCCGGTGTTGCCGCGCCCGAGGGTCAGGTCAACACGACCGCCCGCGAGGTGCTGGAGCATCGCGTAGTCTTCCGCGATCTTCACCGGGTCGTTCGTCGTGATGAGCGTCGTCGCAGTCGAGAGCAGCAGGCGCTCGGTCTGCGCGGCGATATAGCCGAGGGTCGTCGTGGGCGACGACGACCAGAACGGCGGGTTGTGGTGCTCGCCGAGGGCGAAGACGTCGAGTCCTACCTCTTCGGCGTGCTTGGCGATCGCAATCGTGTTGCGGATCTTCTCCGCCTCGCTCGGCGTCTTACCGGTGGTCGGGTCTTCGGTGATGTCGCTCACCGTGAAGATGCCGAACTGCACGGCCTGTCCGGCGGCGGGTGCTGTGGTGATGTCGTCCACGATCTTTCTCCCTCTGCGTTCGGGATCTCGGTCTGGGATCTCGCTCACGCATTTATTCAAGTGAATGTATCTCGTGTAACGCGTGCACGCCCAGGTTATTCCCGCGGTGTCGCGAGCGCGCGCGGCACGGACGTCCGGGGCCCGCGTCAGCGCGCGGAGTCGAACATCGCGAGCATGTCGCGGGTGAGCTGGTGCGGCGTCGTCTCGCAAGGGCTGTGGCCGGTCGGATAGAGGCGCAACTCCGCCCCGATCGCGCGCGCATAGTCGGCGTACTCGACGCTCGGCCAGAGGTCGTGCTCCCCCACCGCCACCAGCTTCGGGATGGGCTGCGCAGCGACATCCGCCGAGACATCCGGCGTCGTCATCATGAGTCCGACGATGTCGTTCACGCTGTCGCGCCGCGTCAGGGCGAACCGCTCGCGCACGAAAGCGATACGTCGCGGCGGCACACGGTTGAGGTTGTTCCGAATGCCCCACATCAGCAGTGCCGCGCCCGTCCGCGGGGACGCCCCGGCGCTCCAGCGACCGATGCGCTTGACGCCGCGGAACACCTGTCCCGAACCGGGCGGGGTCGACAACAGCGTCAGGCTCGCAAACAGGTCGGGACGCTCGACGAGCACCTGCTGGGCAACGAGACCCGCGAAACTGTACCCCAGGACGTTCACGGGACCCGCGCCATCCTCGAGCGCAGCGATCATGTCGTCTGCGAAGAGTCGATAGTCGTACCGGCTGCGGGGTGGGTGCAGATTCGCCGGACCCGCCTGCCACGACTCGTATTGGCCAGCGAGGTCGAGCGACTCGACCCGGTAGCCCGCGGCCGCGAACAGAGGGAACATCAGAACGAAGTCCTCTTTCGACCCCGTCACACCCGGGAGCAGAAGCACCCGGGTGCCATCGTCGGGCCCGAGCCGCACCCGGGCGAGCGAACCGCTCGGTGCCTCTAGAACGTCGCGAACCGTACCGTCCGGGAAGACACGCCAATCGAGGTCGGGGATCGCGCGGTCCCGGCCGGGTGCGTCGTCGATCACGGTCATAAACACCTCACTTCGACGCGAAGAATACCGGGATGCAACCCCCTCCGTGTGTGCGCCCCGCCAGGGTAGTGTGGGCTCGCCCATGAGCGACGCGAGCGAACGCCCCTCCGGCGCCGACGGTGGCGCCAGCACCGGCGCGACCGCCAGGCCCCGCACATCGGGCGCGTCGAAACGCGTCCCCTTCTGGGACAACGCGCGTTTCGCCTGCATCGTGCTCGTCGTCCTCGGCCACTCCGTGCAGCGACTCACCTACGATTCCGATATCGCGCTCGCACTGTACCTCGTCGTCTACGCGTTCCACATGCCGGCGTTCGCGATCATCTCGGGATATTTCTCGAAGGCCGGCACCCCGTCTCATCGGCAGATGGCTCGCGTCATCACCGACATCCTGCTCCCCTACGTGATCTTCGAGGGGCTTTGGACGCTGACGAAGTGGATCGTGGAGGGCGACGGCTCGCCCGACCTCAGTCAGCCCTCGTGGACACTCTGGTTCTTGCTCGCGCTCGGCATCTTCCGTCTCGTACTGCCGTATCTGGCCCTGCTGCGCTGGCCGCTGCTGTGGACCGTGCTCATCTCGATCGGCGCCGGGTACCTGCCGAACATCGACTCGACCTTCTCGCTGTCCCGCACGCTCGGCCTGCTGCCGTTCTTCACCCTCGGCTGGTGGCTGCGCGAGCACGACATCGTCGACCGGCTGCGACTGTTGCGTTCGCGATCGCCGCTCGTCGTGGTCGCGGCGGTCGGGGCCCTGGCCGTGGCCGCCTTCGTGGCGTGGTTCTTCGTCGATGCCTGGGAGCAGATGAACCTGCGGACCTGGCTGTTCTATGACGACGCGTACGCCGATCTCGGCGGAACCCAGTGGTGGGCCGGCGGCGTACGGCTGGCGCTCATGATCGTGGCGCTCATCTTGAGCATGGCGTTCCTCGTGCTGGTACCGCGCCGGAACACCTGGTGGACACACTTCGGCCAATACACGATGTACGTCTACCTGCTGCACTCGTTCGTGCTCTACCCCTTCCGCGAGTCAGGGGTTTTGCGCAACCTCGAACCGACGTGGCTGTGGCTGCCCATCGTCATCGTCGCCTCGGTGGTGATCGCCCTCGGTCTCGCGACCAAGCCGGTGCGGCGTATCTTCCGCCCCCTTGTCGAGCCGCGGGCCGGGTGGTTGTTCGCGGATCCCCGACTCGCGGGACGCGAGGGACGGCGGTCCGACCCCACCGGCTCCCGACGGCCCCCGACAGACTCGAAACCACCGCGCTAGCGAGAACTCAAGCGAACAGGCCGGCACCGACGAAGGATGCCTGGTCCGCTCCGGGCGGGATGGCCCAGATACCCGACCGAACGTGGCGGACGTACTCGTTCATCGCGTCGGTCGACAGTGCCCGCTGGATCGTGACGTACTGCTCGGGCGAGCGCTGGTACGACAGAAAGAACAGGCCGGCGTCAAGACGCCCGAGATCGTTGTTGCCGTCGACGAAGTTGTATCCGCGACGGAGGATCCGGACGCCGTCGTTGAGCTGCGGATGCGCCAGCCGCACGTGGCTCGCGACGTCGATAGCGGCCCGGCCCGAAGCATCCTTCGCCCCGAAGTCGGGTTCGGTGAACTCGCCGCCGCCCGAGAGCGGCGCCCCTTCGCCCTTGGAACGCCCGATGATGCGCTGCTGCTCCGAGAGGCGCACGCGGTCCCACGACTCGATGATCATCGCGATCTTCCGTGCCACCAAGTAGGAGCCACCCGTCATCCAGACCGGTTCGTCCGATGCCGAGACCCAGACGTGCTCGTCCAGTCCGGTCGTGTCGTCGGCGAGGATGTTGGCCGTGCCGTCCTTGAAGCCGAAGAGGTTCCGTGGCGTCGCCTGCGAAGTCGTGGTCATCGAGGTGCGGCCGAAACCGAGCTGTGACCAGCGGATACGGGCACGCCCGAAGGCGATGCGGCTGAGGTTGCGGATCGCGTGGACGGCCACCTGCGGGTCGTCTGCGCACGCTTGAATGCAGAGGTCCCCGTCGCTGAGCGCCGGGTCGAGGTCGTCGCCGAGGAATGCCGGCAGCCGTTCGAGTCCCGCCGGCCGCCGCGAGGCGATGCCGTAGCGGTCGCCGGCGGCGTTCTGGAACAGACTCGGACCCACCCCGATGGTGATGGTGAGCGAGCTCGCGGGGAGCCCCAGCGCCTCGCCCGTGTCATCCGGCGGCGCCTCGAGCGAACCGCCGACCGAACCCGACGCACTGACATCGAGACCCTGCGTCATCCGCGCGGCCGCGTACGACCAGTCCTGCAGGAGACTCATCAGGTCGTCGCGGTTGGTGCGCGCCATCATGTCGAAGGCGGCGAAGTGCAGGTGGTCTTGAACGGGCGTGACGATTCCGGCCTGATGCGGGCCGAAGAAGGCGTGCACACCGTCCGAGCTGCCCCCGGTCGCGGCCGAGCTCGAGATCGCCATGCCCCCAGCGACACCGCCCGCGCCGCCGACCGCGAGGCCCGCCGCGCCGGCGCCGAGCAGACCGAGCAGGCCGCGCCGCGACAGGCCGGGAGGGGGCTCTTCAGCGGAAGGCGATGCCGGGGTACCCACCGTGGGTGCCCCGGCATCCGTCCCGCCCGTGGGCGGAATTGTTTGGCTCACATCACTCCAGAACCGTCACGGTGAGCTGCGACAGCGGCTCGGCGAGGGCGTTGATCAGGTCAGTGAACTCACGCTTGTCGTCGTCGGTCAGCTCACGGTAGTTGACGAATCCGTCGGCGAGCGATCCGTGCTTCGCGAGGGATGCCTCGAGGTCGGCGTAGCCCTCATCGATCTGGTCGACGAGCGCGGCGCCGTCGTCGCCCTTCGACTCCGCGAAGTCGCGTGCGAGCGAGAACGCCATCTTGGAGCCCTCGACGTTGGCGGCGAAGTCCCAGAGGTCCGTTCCCGACCACCAGTCTTCCTCGCCCGAGATCTTGCCGGTAGCAACCTCGTCGAGCAGGGCGATCGCGCCGTTTGAAAGACCCGCCACGCCCTGGGCATCGAGCGCCGCTTGGAAGTCGTCCGAGTGCACGTACGTGTCGAGTTCTTGGATGTCGGCGACCAGTTCGTCACCGAAAGCGGCGCGCTCCTCGGTGGTCGACGGGTTCCAGTCCTGCCAGGCCGAGGTCTCGCCATCCGCGTTCAGCGCGTCGAGCGCGGGAACCCAGAGGTCTTTCTCGATGCGGTGGAAGCCTGTCCAGTCGAGCCCCTCGGCAACGGCGTCGACCTCGCGATAGTCGATGCGCGGGTCGAGATCGCCAAGCGCCTCGGCGACGGGTTCGATGCGCTCGTAATAGGCACGCACCTGCGGGAACAGGGCGCGGGCGGTGTCGTCATCTCCGGTCGCGTAGGCCGTCGCGAATTCTTCGACGGCGGGCACGAGCTGCTCGACCTGGTCCTTCACGAACGCGGCGTACAGGTCGACGGCCTGCTGCTTCTGCTCGGCGTCAGGGCCATCGATCGCGACACTCTCACCCGAAACCGAGAATCCGGTTCGGCCGACACCCTCACCGATCATGCCCGGCTTGCAGAGCGTGAAGTACTCGCCCGGCTGCGCAACGACGGTGAGCGTGCGGGATGCTCCGGGCGCGATGTTCTCGACCTCGCCGACAATGCGGAGTCCGTCGTCGGCCAGCAGGTAGAACTCGGTGATCTGGTCGCCGGCATTCGTCACGTCGAACGCGAGCGTGCCGCTCGACGCGGTGGCTGCCGAGACATCACATCCGGCGTCGGTCGACGACACCGTGATGGCGTCGGCGGCGGCGACATCGGCCTTGGCGACGCATCCGGCGAGCGCGAGGGCGCCGATCGCCGCAATCGCCGTTGTGGTGAGGGTTCTCGCGATGATGCGGGAGGCGGTCATGGGGCTCCTTGGTTTACGGGGTCGGATGACGGAGAAGATGATGGAGCGGATGCCTCGGCCGATGCATCCGAAGTGGGTGCCACGGTTTCGTGGGGTCCGGGCGCCGCGGGCCGATGAGCGCGCAGGTTTCGGACGAAGACGAACGTGACGACCCCGACGTAGGCGACCCACGCGAAAATCTGCAGCCACGACATCTGCGGGGTGAAGCCGACGGTGGCCTGCAGGATCGCGGCGAGGGGTCCCCCCGGAGCGATGTCGCCACTTACGTCGAACGCCCAGCCGAAGGGGATGCCCGCCCACCCGGTCGCGACGGCGGCCGTGGCGGGGTCGAGAGGTGCGAGCGCCGTGAAGGGGCCGGGCAGGACGCCCGCCTCTTGCAGGTCTTGGATGCCGTAGGCGAGCACGCCCGCGGCGACGATGATCAAGAACGCGCCCGTCCAGGTGAAGAATCGGCGCAGGTCGAGCCGCAGCATCCCGCGGGCGAGCAGCCAGCCGAGCACAACGGCTGCCAGCAGGCCCAGGAGGGCACCGAGGAGCGCCTCGGGCGCATTGCCGAAGGACTGCACCATCGACCACAGCAGCAGCGTCGTCTCGACACCCTCGCGCGCGACCGAGACGAAGCCGATGACGACGAGGCCCCACAGCGAGGCCGACGCGAGCGCGCGGTCGACTCCGGCGTGCAGAGTGTTCTTGAGCGTTCGACCGGCCCGTTGCATCCAGAAGATCATCCAGGTGACCATGGCTACGGCCGTCAGTGAGAGCAGTCCGCCGATCAGTTCCTGGGCTGCGGTCGTGAGCGCGTAGGCGCCGAAGGTGAAGATCGCACCGAGCGAGAGTGACAGCGCGACGGCCAGACCGACGCCGATCCACAACCGGGGCAGCACATCGCGACGCCCGAGGCGAGAGAGGTAGGCCACGAGAATGCCGACCACAAGGGCGGCTTCCAGACCTTCACGCAGGCCGATCAGAAATGTTGCGAACACGGTGCTATCGCGCGGCTTTCGGGATATTCGAGGGGATCCAGGGTGCTTTCGGGGCATCCGGTTGTGAGGTTAGGCAACCCTCACTCAGGGGACATTACTCCCGCGGGACGTGCAGCTCAAATCCGGTCACGGGCGTCCGCTCGCGCGACCCCAAGGCGGGCACTGGCGCGCGGCGTCAGGGGCGCGCGCCGACGGACGGCGAATCGAATTCGGGCGGTCTGGATGCTTCGGGCCGGGTCCGAGCCGCGATCCAGCCCGCGGGGGTGTAAGTCAGTACCGCCCACAGCGCGACCGCCAGGACGGCGTAGATCGCGAACATCGCTACCCACAGAGCGAACGGGGCACCGACGGTCGTCCAGCTCGCCGGGAGCGGGAGGACGATGAAGAGGAAGACGCCGATCGCGACCGCTTCGGCGATCGCCCACCGAATTCGACTGTGCGCCCAGAGCGTCGCGCCGATCAGTCCCGGCAGAGGCAACAAGACCACGAACAGGGCGGCGAGGCATCCAACCGCGAGTCCCGCGAAGAGTTCGACGATCAGCAGGCCGGCCATTCCACCCGTTGCGCCGAGCGAGAGCCCGACCGCGACGCTGTAGACGAGCCACGAAGCAACGCCGGCGATGAGGAGCCAGGTCGCCTCGCCGAGTGCCTGATCGACGTCACGTCTGCTCGGCCGGTCGCCGGCTTCCTCGCGTCGTGCCGACATCTCGCCGACGAACGCAAGACCGAGGACCAACCCGAACACGAAGCCGGGATCGAAGCCCGCAACGCGGCTCGCCACTGCGGTGATCAGCACGACGAGCAGCGACCCGAGCCGAAGACGGAGACGTGCCGGGGCACCCCTGCGCCCGAGCCACCACGCCAGTAAAGCCAGGCCCGCCACGTTCTCGATCAGAAACGCCCCGACAAGCGACAGCAACAGCCGCACGGACCCGACGTTGAGACCGAAGTCCGGCTCGACGAGCGCCGCGAAGAGCGCGGCGAGCACGATTCCCCCGCCCACCACCACGACCGTCGGTGCATTCTCCACGGCACGAGCCACGGCGCGCACCCGGACTCGTAGTGGCCGCAACACGGGCCGGAGCAACCCTCCCCACTCGTCGTATCGCGACGACAGAGCCGAATCGACCAGTCGACCCGGCAGCCCGATCAACGCCACGAGCACGAGCGCGGCCGCGAGGCATCCGCCGACCGCGGCGGGGCCGAAGTCCACCTCCGCGGCCGTGCGCAGGCCACTGAGCGTCGATGGGGTCGTGGCGCTGAAGCCGCCGGGGGTGGGTGCCGGAATGGGCGGGAACTCGGCCTCTTCCTCCACGACGGCGGGCTCCGGCACGAACGCCGACAAAACGTTCGACTGAAGGTCCGCCGCGAGGACATCACCCCAGTTGTAGATGGCCCGCAGTTGCTCGACGCCCTCCTCGAGCTCCGCGGTCGGGTCGTAGACGAAGAACCAGTAGCCCTCGGCGTAGTGGAACCGGAAGCTGGGATCGACGTACTCGGCCATGTTCGTGAAATCGGCCGGGATCGCGCGGTAGATGACGTCGTCTTCGGCGGCGCGCGCGAAACGCCCGGTCGCGAGCAGGCGCTCGCCCTCGGCGGCGGCTTGTTCGGCGGTAAGGGGCACGAATCCGACAGCGAAGATTTGGGTTCGGAATCCACCCGGGTCACCCCACCAGCATTGCCGACCGTCGGCCGGAAAGAGCGGCGTCGCATTCTCGATGGGCACGAACCGGCGGGCGAGGACGGCGTCGAGGATGCCGGGGCTCAGCAGGTCGTCGCACGCAAGAGATTCCTCGACCGCAACCGTGGCCGGTTCGCTCGCGGACGCTGCGCTCGCGTTCGCCGACGCCGACGCCGACGCCGACGATACCCGCGGCCAGTAGCGTCATGACCGCGCCCGCGACGAGTCGTCGCCACGGCATCCGTGTTCGTCGTCCGCTCCCCAGCGAGATCCCCATACCGGGGACCTTATACCGGAGGCCCTGAGCTGCCCACCCCTCGGGCTCATCCGGCCGCCCGTCCGCGGCCCGCAGCCCGCGCATCCGTCCGCCCGTCCGTCCGGACGTCGAAACACCCGATATGCGCCGAAACATCCGTCGACACAGGATGTTTCGGCTCACGATGGGTGTTTCGGCGCCGAGGATGGCGCGTCCGGACAAAACGAAGGCCCGCCCCACGCCGTGGGACGGGCCTTCGAGAAAGCGATTGAACGCTGGTGCGACTTAGCGGCGGAGTCCGAGACGCTCGATCAACGCGCGGTAGCGGTTGATGTCGATGTCCTGGAGGTAGCCGAGCAGACGACGGCGCTGACCGACCATCAGGAACAGACCACGACGCGAGTGGTGGTCGTGCTTGTGCTCCTTCAAGTGCTCTGTGAGGTCTTTGATGCGCTGCGACAACATCGCAACCTGCACCTCGGGGGATCCGGTGTCACCGGGGTGCGTCGCGTACTCTTCGATGATCGCCTTCTTGGCTTCGAATTCAAGCGGCATAGAGGGGATCCCCTTTCTCTTCATTGCGCGGCGCCCATCGCCTGATGCGTGAGCTCTCTTTATCCGCGGCCGATCGAACGGCAACCTCCAGAGTCTACCAGTCCCCGTCGGCAGCGCGAGACTTCACCTATGTCCTCGCAACGCGGCCGAAAGAGCACACTGGTGACGTCTCGCGCCCCGGGGCTCGACTAACCTCGTGGGGTGCAACACGGGGCGGACCGGTGATGGCGCGTCTGCGCCGCGAACACTTCATCGATCTGCGCCCCCTCACCCAGAGCCCGGCCTTCGCCCGGTTGTGGATCGGATCGACCCTCGCGGGCCTCGGCGGACAGCTGACGATCGTCGCGGTCATGCTGCACGTCTTCGAGTTGACGGGCTCGACGCTGGCGGTCGCGATGATCGCGGTCGCCGGACTCGTACCGATGATTCTCGCGGGACTGTATGGCGGCATGCTCGCCGACTACTTCGACCGTCGCGCGGTCGCCTTGATCGCGGCATCCGTCACCTGGGTCTCGACGCTTCTTCTCGCGGTTCTGGCGTGGACGGGGAACGAGACAGTGGCGTGGCTGTTCCTGCTGTCGATCGTCAACTCGTCGGCGAACTCGATCGTCTCGGCCACGAAGTCCGCCATCACCCCGCGTCTCGTGCCGCGCGAACTGCTGCCCGCGGCCGCGGCGCTCAGCGGCATCACGGTCGGCATCATGGTCATGGCGGGGCCGGCGCTCGCGGGCATCCTGGTCGCTTTCGTGGGGTACCCGTGGACCTACACGGTCGACGTCGTGCTGATGCTGGCCCTGTTCCTCGGTCTCTGGACCCTCCCGCGCATCCGCCCCGAAGGCGTCACTGTGCGCCCGGGTTTGCGCTCCCTCGCCGACGGCTGGGCCTTCCTCAGGCAGGCCCCGAACATCCGGTTGCAGTACATCCTCGACATCGTCGCGATGTCCTTCGGGCATCCGCTCGCCCTCTTCCCCGCGATCGGCGCGGTGCTGCTCGGCGGCGGGGCGATCACGACGGGTGTCCTGACCGCCGCGATCGCAGCCGGAGCATTCTTCTCCAGCCTGTTCTCGGGTCCTATCGGGCGCGTCCGGCGGCAAGGCCTCGGCATCGAACGCTCGATCCTGGTGTTCGGCGCGGCCACGGCGGGCTTCGGCGGCGTGCTCCTCATTGCCGCGTTCGGCGTGTTTGCTCCCGCGGGTCTGGGTGAGGATGTTGCCAACATTCCCCTCATCGCCCTCTCGATGGTCCTGCTGGCGGTGACGGGCGCGGCCGACAACGTCAGCGCGATCTACCGGCAGACGATGATGCAGTCGGCGGTGCCCGACGCGATCCGCGGACGTCTGCAGGGCATCTTCATGGTTGTCGTCGCGGGCGGCCCGCGCCTCGGCGCGCTCTACGCCGGCACGCTGGCGACCGTGACGGCGCTGTGGTTCCCCCCGCTCATCGGCGGCTTCATCATCGTCATCCTCGTTGCGCTGCTCGTTCGGCGGAGCCCCCGGTTCCGCGCGTACGACGCGCTCGACCCGCAGCCCTGACCCGGCGCAGGGGCCCACGCGGGACTCGTGCATCAGCGTGAGACGGCCGATCGTCGGCGGATTCCGGACGCGGCATCCGCCGACGCCTCGGAACGTCGGATGCCGGGGCTAGAGTCAGCCGGTGAGCACCACCCCACCCCCGCTCGAGCACCCGGCCAAACCCTCGTCCAGCACCTCCGCGACCGTCCCGGCACGATCCATCGCCGGACCGCCCAACGCCTGGATCGCCCTGCAGTTCGCCCTGACCGGAATCGTCTGGGGGTCGAGCTTCCTCTTCATGAAGGTGGCTCTCGAGGGAATGTCGCCCGGCCAGGTCGCGTGGTCGCGCCTCGTCCTCGGGGCGATCACGCTCGGCATCTTCGTTTCACTCCGCCGC
Organism: uncultured Actinomycetota bacterium; assembly: GCA_963740165.1. Taxonomy (GTDB): domain Bacteria; phylum Actinomycetota; class Actinomycetes; order Actinomycetales; family Microbacteriaceae; genus Microbacterium. The sequence goes on from CAVUDC010000004.1 coordinate 316,065, forward strand.
GAGCGCCTGCCGCGGGTTCCGCGCGTGTGGATGCACATGACCGTGCTGGCGATCACCTTCTGCGTCATCCCGTTCCTGCTGTTCTCGTGGGCACAGCAGCACGTCACGTCGGGCCTCGCGAGCATCTACAACGCGACGACCCCCATCATGACGGCGGTCATGGCGGGGCTGCTGTTCCGCGTCGAACGCCTCAAGGGAATGCAGATCGCGGGGATTCTGGTAGGCATCCTCGGCGTGATGGTGCTGATCGCTCCGTGGGAGGGCCTCGATCTCGACCAGAGTCTGATCGCCCAGCTCGCGATACTCGGCGCAACAGCCTGCTACGGGTTCAGCCTCGCGTACATGCGCAAGTTCGTCTCGAAATCGGGCATGAGCGCGTTGATGTTCTCGTTCCTCAACATCGGCATCGCCGCGATGATCATGCTTGTCCTCACCCCGGTCGTCGCGATCGGCGAGGTCGTGCTCAATCCCTGGATCATCGGCAGCATCCTGCTGCTCGGATGCCTCGGCACCGGCGTCGCGTACATCTGGAACCAGAATGCTCTCCGCGCGTGGGGCCCGACACGAGCGTCGACGGTCACCTACCTGACGCCTGTCGTCGGCGTCGCGCTCGGCCTGATCGTGCTCGGCGAGCCGCTGACGTGGAATGAGCCCGCGGGCGCGGTCGTCGTGTTCCTGGGGATCCTGCTGGCGCAGGACCGTCTGAGACTGCGTCGCCGCATCTGACCACGCCGCCCCTCGCGGCAACGAAAAGGGACGGATGCCGGAGCATCCGTCCCTTTTTCGCGCAGGTGAAGCTGCGACGAGATCAGGCCGCGAGCGCGCCCTGCAGGTCGAGCTCGATGGTGACGTCCTTGCCGACGAGCACCCCGCCGGTCTCGAGAGCGGCGTTCCACGTCAGACCGAAGTCCTCGCGGTTGATGACGGCCTTGGCGGTCGCGCCGGCCTTGTAGTTGCCCCACGGGTCCGTGCCGAAGCCGCCGAAGTCGAAGTCGAACGTGACGGGCTTGGTGATGCCCTTGATCGTCAGGTCGCCGTCGACGAGGAAGTCGCCCTTCTCGATCCGGACACCGGTCGAGCGGAAATCCATGGTCGGGTAGGTCTCGGTGTCGAAGAAGTCGGCCGAGCGCAGGTGGTTGTCGCGGCCCTCGTCCTTCGTGTCGACGGACGAGACGTCAACGGTGGCCGCGACCGTGGTCTCGAGCGGGTTCTCCGGCGCGATGAGGGTGGCGGACTTCACGCCGAAAGTGCCGCGCACCTTCGAGATCATCATGTGGCGCACGCTGAACGTGACCTCGCTGTGCGAGGGGTCGAGCGTCCAGGTGCCAGCCTTGTAGCCGGGGAAGTCGATCGCGGTCGGGGTGGAGTCGGTCATTGTGATCCTTCGGTTTGCGGGGCCGGTGCTCCGGCAGTACGGGGTGTTCAACGCGAGAGCGCGTCGTCTATTCCCTTGAATGTAATTTTTCTGTGCGCAACCGCACGCGTCCGCCAGCGAAAGCGTGCCGCGGCATGAAACGGCGGGCTCCGCTACAAGAGCAGAGCCCGCCGCGACGACGAGATCGGCTCAGCCGACCTTGATCAGGTCGATGATGAAGATGAGGGTCTTCCCGCCGAGGAAGTGTCCACCGGCCGGACCGTAGGCGAGGTGCGGGGGGATGACGAGCTCGCGACGTCCGCCTTCTTTCATGCCGGGGATGCCGTCCTGCCAGCCCTGGATCAGGCCGCGGAGCGGGAACTGGATGCTCTCGCCCCGACCCCAGGACGAGTCGAACTCTTCACCCGAGTCGTACTCGACGCCGGCGTAGTGCACCGTGACGGTGTCGCCGGGCTTGGCCTCGGCACCCTCCCCTTCGATGATGTCCCGGACGACCAGGGTCTCGGGCGCGGGCCCTTCGGGGGCGTCGAAGGTGGGCTTTGTGCGGTCTGCAGTCATGGCTCCATCCAACCGGACCGTCGAGGTCGGGTCAAAGCCACCCCGAGCACTCTTGACACCTTCACAGGCCGGGGGCAGACTCAGTGCAGGCCAACTCAGCGCCCGGTAGACACGCAGGCATCGCCGCGGCACCGGGCGCTGAGTCATTCCCGGGGTATGCCGGGCGGCTCCCTCAGATCGAGAGGAGCGATGCCCGAGCCGCCGCCGTGCGAGCGAGCAGAACGCGCTCATCCTCGGTGGCCGAGGCATCCCGGCCCGAGATCGCCCGCTGACGCGCCGCGGCGAGCGCGGTTGCGTCGGCGATGAAGGCGCGCATGGTCGGCGAGCGATCGGTGCGGAGCGTCTTCGCCCACCGGAGCGCCTCGCGGCGCCCCGCGGGAGTGGCGAGCATGTCGACCTCTTGCGCGGTGAACCAACCCGCCGAGGCGTATTCGGCGAGGCGGGCGCGGGTGAGGCGCGCCTCTTCGCGACGGAGAGCGAGGATTCCGAGCATGAATCCGATGAAGAGCGGAACTTGCAGCGTCAGATAGAGACCGAAAAAGTCGCCGAGTAACGCGGACCCGTTCCAGAACGCGTGGAGCGCGATAGCACCCATCAAACCGAGACCGAGCGCCCCGAGGGCTCGACCGCCCGTGGCGCCGCGACGGCCGGCGATCCCCAGCGCGAAGCCGGCGACGGCGGTGAACATGGCGTGAGCGAAGGGCGAGAGGATGCCGCGAACGAAGAAGGTCGCCGTGAGGTCCTCCGCTCCCCCGTCGAGATAACTGATCGCGAAGTACTGGATGTTCTCGGTGAAGGCGAACCCCGCCCCCACCAGCGCGCCGTAGACGATGCCGTCCACGGGTCCATCTATCGCGCGACGCGCGGTCACGAAGATCAGCAACAGTCCGAGCGCTTTCGCCACTTCTTCGACGACCGGAGCCTGCACGACCGTCGAGAACAGCTCGCGCGCAGACGAGTCGCTGTTCCCGAGCAGGAGGATGAGGCCCAGATCGACGAGCAGCGCGATACCGACGGAGGCGATAGCGCCCCAGGCAACCGCGAACACCACAAGACCGCGGGGTTCGGGCTCCCAGCGGTCGATCACCCTCACGGCGAAGAGAACGACGGCGAACGGCACGAGCGCCACGATCATCCCGATGATGGAGGCGCTCGCACCGAGGAAGGTGAGGAAATAGCCGACGAGTCCGATGAGCAGCACGGCCAGGAGCGCGAACAGCCAGATCGAGACGCGACGACCCTTCCGAAGCACGGCGGGAACCGACTCGACAGACGCCGAGACCGGCATGGGCGAGGGCGGGATGTATGCCCCGGGGGCGTGCTGCGGTTGCGCCAAGGGCGACGCGAACGACGCGGCGGAGGGCACCGAGCCCGCGGGGTCGGGCGAACCGGGGCGGTCGGGCCAGGGCGGGGGCGCATACGTCACCCGGCCAGCATATGGCGGGCATGCTCACTCAGAGGGCGGCGAAAACTACCCCTCGACCCACGCGGGGTAGCGTTGGGGTGTGCGTTTTGCCCACATCGTGCCCTCCGGGGCGAGCTCTCCCGTCCTTGCCGTTGTCGACGGCGATGAGGCCATCGCCGTCCCCGATCTCGTGCAGGACGGCCCCGCCGATCTCCAGTCGTTGATCGAGTCGGGCGAAGAGGGCCTGATCCGTGTGCGCCGGGCGTTGACACAACCGCCGGCCGGGGTGCCACGGCATCCGCTCGCCGACGTCACCTTCGCCTCGGTTTCGAACCGTCCTCCGCTGATCCTCGCGATCGGGCTGAACTATTCGGCCCACTCGAGCGAGCTGGGATTGAAGACGGATGCCGCGCCGACCGTCTTCAGCCTCTGGCCGAATTCGCTGACGGGGCATGAGCAGACCACCTCCTGGCCACGTTCCCTCAGCGAATCCGTCGACTACGAGGCCGAGCTCGGCGTCATCATCGGCGCCCCCGCTCGCGACGTCTCGCCCGAGGACGCCCTCGATCACGTGTGGGGCTACACGGTCGTCAACGACATCACCGCGCGAGACATCCAGTTCTCGGAGGCACAGTGGTCGCGCTGCAAGTCCTTCGACGGCTTCACTCCGACGGGCCCGTTCGTGGTGACGGCGGACGAGATCCCCGATCCGCAGGACCTGCACATCTGGGCCGTCGTCGATGGACACACGGTGCAGGATGCATCGACCAACCAGATGGTGCGCTCCGTCGCGACGCTCATCTCGCACCTCTCGGGTACGACGACGTTGCTGCCGGGCACCCTCATCTCGACCGGGAGCCCGGGCGGCGCGGGTTATTCGCGCGATCCGCAGATCTTTCTCCGCGACCGCTCGACCGTGACGGTCGGCGTGGACGGTATCGGCGAGTTGACGACGCACTGCCGCATTCTCGACTGACTCCGTGGCCGGTCGTCGTCCGCGATCGCTCGGGGTCACGACTCGATCGTGGCGCAGTCCACCTCGATGCCCTGCACGATGACCGTTCCCACGTAGTCCACCGCGTCGCACGCATTGATGGCTTCTGAGGCGAATCCCGCGGCGGCGGTGAGCGCGACGACCACGATGATGCCGACGATGATGCTCAGCACGAAGAGCACCGAACCGACAATGATCGCCCAGACTGCCGGTGTGTTCTTGACGCCGGCCTTGCGACTCTGCACGAGCGCTACGATGCCGAGGATCAGGCCGATGACGTTCGCGAAGAACGCGACGATCAGCGCGACGATACCGAGGGTCTTCCCCGGGACCGGAGCTCCCGGAGCTGCGCTGGCCGGCGCGGGCGGTGCGGTCGGGTAGGCGGGCGGGGGCGGGGTGTGGTCTGCGGGTCCGTTGGCGTCGCTCATGAGGAGTCCTCTCGTGGGTACGCGCTCGAACCTATCGGCTCACGGTGAGCGGCGGCAACGACGATGCTCAGCGGTCGGTCATACGACGTCAGAGATCCTCGGCCGCGACGATGACCGGGATCGCCGCGGTGACCGCCTCGAGGCCCGACAGGCGCGCGGGCGAGAGCTGCTTGGCAACCTCTTCGGCGGACATCAGTCCCGCCTCGACGACGAGGTCACCGACGTTCCGACCCGTAAGCAGCGCCGTCTTGGCTAGCGCCGCGGATGCCGCGTACCCGATAAAGGGCGTGAGCGCCGTGACGACGCCGACCGACGATCCGACCATCGCGCCGAGCCGGTCACGGTTCGCGGTGATCCCGTCGACGCAGTTGACGCGCAGGGTCCACATGGCCTGACGCATCCACGTGATCGACTGGAAGATCGAGTGCGCGATAACGGGCTCGAACGCGTTGAGCTGCAGCTGCCCGCCCTCGACGGCCATGGTGACCGTGACATCCGCTCCGGCGACGGCGAACGCGACCTGATTGACCACCTCGGGGATCACCGGATTGACCTTGCCCGGCATGATGCTCGAACCGGCCTGACGCGCGGGCAGGTTGATCTCGCCCAGCCCCGCCTGCGGGCCGGAGGACAGCAGGCGCAGGTCGTTGCAGATCTTCGAGAGCTTGATCGCGTTGCGCTTGAGTGACGCCATGAACGACATGAAGCCGCCCGTGTCGCTCGTGGATTCGACCAGGTCAGCTGCCGTTTCGAGGGGCAGACCCGAGATGTCGCTGAGGTGCCGTACGACGGACTGCGCGTAGCCGCGGTGCGCCGTGATGCCCGTGCCGATCGCGGTTGCGCCCATGTTGACCTCGGTCAGCAGGTGCGCGTTCTCGCGCAGGCGGTGGAAGTCCTCGCCGAGCGTCGTGGCGAATCCGTGGAACTCTTGCCCGAGTGTCATCGGCACGGCATCCTGCAGTTGCGTGCGTCCGACCTTCAAGACATCGTGGAATTCGGTGGCCTTCGCCAGGAACGCGCGACGCAGCAGGTCGAGCTCATCGAGCAGGCTCACCAGCGCCAGGCTCAGACCGACCTTGATCGCGGTCGGGTACACGTCGTTGGTCGACTGGCTGCGGTTCGTGTCGTCGATCGGCGACAGGAACGCGTAGTCCCCCTTGGGTCGACCGGCCATTTCGAGCGCGACGTTGGTGATGACCTCGTTCGCGTTCATGTTGGTCGAGGTTCCCGCGCCACCCTGGATGACGCCGACCACGAACTGGTCGTGGAACTCGCCATCGATCACGCGCTGAGCGGCACGGTCGATCAGGTCTGCCTTGTCGACATGCAGCACGCCGATCTCGCGATTCGCACGAGCGGATGCCTGCTTGACCATCGCCAGCGCGCGGATCAACTCGGGATAAACCGAGATAGGTCGCTTGGCGATCGGGAAGTTCTCTTGCGCCCGGGCCGTGTGGATGCCCCAATAGGCATCGAACGGGATCTCGAGGCTGCCGAGCGAGTCGGATTCGGTGCGGGTCGGCTGCGTTGCGTCCACGTCGATGTGGGAGGCCATGTGGTGTCCTTGTGGGTCGATCACGGCGGATAGAGAGATTCCCCGAGCCTACCCGCGACCAACGCCGCGCCCGCCGCGATATACGGTGAGCGCGGCGTCCTGATTGCTCCGATGAACGTCGCCAATTCCGGCGAGCCCAGCACATTCAACCGGTCGGCTGATTCTGGGTTCAGCGATTCACCGGCGTCATGTCGGCGTACCGTTCGCCCACGGGCGAACCCACCTCACCCAGAGCGGCAATCTGCTCCGGCGAGAGCCGCACCGCATCCGCGGCGACGTTTTCCTCCAGCGCCACGATGCGACGCGTGCCCGGAATCGGCGCGATGTCATCTCCCTGCGCCAGCAGCCACGCGAGGGCGACCTGCGCTGGTGTCGCCCCGGCTTCCTGCGCGACGGCTTCGACCTTCTCGACAATCTCGAGATTCGCGTCGAGCGCCCCACCTGCAAAGCGCGGGTTGGAGCGGCGGAAGTCGCTCTCGTCGAGCTGATCGAGGGAGCGGATGGCGCCGGTCAAGAACCCGCGTCCCAGGGGCGAATACGGCACGAACCCGATGCCGAGTTCGCGAACCGTGGGCAGTATCACCGCCTCGGGATCGCGGCTCCAGAGCGAGTATTCGGTCTGGAGCGCCGTCACGGGATGTACCGCGTGCGCCCGCCGGATCGTCGCCGGCGCTGCCTCCGACAGGCCGTAATGCAGGATCTTGCCCTCGGCGATCAGGTCCGCAAGGGCCCCGACCGTCTCTTCGATAGGCGTTGCCGGGTCCATCCGGTGCTGGTAGTAGAGATCGATGTGGTCGGTGCCGAGCCGGCGCAGCGAGCCCTCGACGGAGAGTCGCACATTCTCGGCACTCCCATCCAATCCGCCCTGACCGTCAGAGGAGTGGCGGATCGTGCCGAACTTCGTCGCGATGACCACCTCGTCCCGTCGCCCGACAATGGCCCGGGCGAGCAGTTCCTCGTTCACATAGGGACCGTAGATCTCGGCGGTGTCGAGGAACGTGACGCCCAGCTCGAGGGCGCGGTGGATCGTGCGGATGGCGCCCTCATCGTCGCGCGTGGCCCCGGTGTAGAACGCGCTCATACCCATGAGACCGAGACCGATCCGGCCGATGACGGGGCCGTCGGTGCCTAGCGTGATCTTCTTCATGCGTTCGCTCCCTTTTCTTCGTAGATGGCGATCTTGATGTCGATGGCGGAGAGGCTCGCCGTGATGTCTTCGAGCTGCTCCAGCACGGCGGCGCGGTGTCGGACGAGCAGTTCGCGCCGCGCATCGACCGTTTCGTCACCGCGGCGAACCAACTCGGTGTATTCGCGGATCGTCGCGATGGGCATGCCCGTCGACCGCAAGCGGGTGAGGAACTGCACCCACGCGATGTCGGCGTCACCGTAGCGACGGTGGGTCGACGATGCGCGCTCGACGGGATCGAGCATCAGCCCGGCTCGCTCGTAGTAGCGCAGGGTGTGTGTCGACAGGCCTGTCGCGACCGCCGCGTCGGAGATCGCGACACCGATTTCCGGCGTCGGCGAGTCGTCGTGGGTGAGGGTCATGGCCCCACGCTAGAACTTCGAGCGCACTCGAAGTCAAGCGTTCGCGGACCCGCTTCTGTCGGGTTTACGCGAGAATGCCTCGAGTCGCTCCTCGGGAGTGAGGCGAGACATCGTTTCGTACCATTCCGGAGTGAAGTAATCGCCGTCGGCCGCGCCTGCGACGGGCACGACCGAGTGCGTGATCGTGTCGGCGTAGACGTGCACGAGATGGAAAGACTGTCCGGCATCCATCCCGTTGACCGACAGGGCCGGGCGGGCGATATCCATCGTGTAGCAGGTGGCCGCGGCGACACTCACGGGGACTCCGGCGAAGCGTGCCGCTCGTGGAGTAGTGCAGGTGCCCCGCGAGAATCGTGCGCACGTCACTCCCGGCGATGACCTGAGCGAGTCGCTCCTGGCGCCGCAGCTCGAGAATGTCGAAGAGGGGCACGTGGCTCGGGAGCGGCGGATGATGCAGCGCCAGGATCGTGCCGAGCGGCGCAGGTTCGGCGAGGCGGGCTCGCAGCCATTCGAGCTGTACGTCGTCTAGGTCGCCGTGATGCCAACCGGGCACGCTCGAGTCGAGCGCGAGCAGACCGCAGCCCGCCGAGGTCCCACTCGCCGAGCACCGGTTCTTCCGTGGGCTCGAGGCCGAGCAGACTCTCGCGGAGCGCCGGGCGCTCGTCATGATTTCCCGCGACCCAGGCGATCGGGCATCCCCATTCAGCGGCGGCGGGCTCGACGATGTCGCGCAGCCGCTCGTACGCGTCCGGTTCGCCGAGGTCGGTCAGATCGCCGGTGAAGACGAGAGCATCGAGGGTGAGCCCGAGTTCGGCGACCCGCTCCATCGTGCGCCGCAGGTTCGTCTCGGTGTCGTAGCGACCGCCGAGCGCGACGTTTCCGGCGAGCAGGTGCGTGTCGCTCAGGTGGATGATCGTCCGCTGGGCGGAAGGATGCTGCCCGAACGTCCACGGGCGACGGATGTCTCACTCACCCGCCCAGCCTATGTCGAGGTGCGGACGCCCGCGCTGGGCCACGAACGGTCGCGACTCGCCCTCCGCCGCGCGATCGCACGGCGAGTCGCGTCCGTTCGGCGCGATGGCGAACTCACGATCAGCACCCGACGTCAGTGCCCGACGATGATGAGCACGAGGCCGGCCAAGACAGCCGCTGCGGCGAGGCCGAAACATCCGTATGCCGCCCACAACGCGACACGGCGCTGGCCGTCCGTCAACGGGCTCTTCTTCGCGGCCTTCGCCGCAGCCTTCTCGGCCCGGCGCGCCTCCTTGGCCGTGATCACGGCGATGGCGTCGGTGAAGTCGGCCGGCGCGACCACCGGCGCACGCCCGGAACGCACGAGCATCCGAAGGCCGAGCGCGTAGAAGCCCACGACGAGGACGGCGCCGGTGAGCGCAGCGAAGAACACCTGTACGAAGGCGAACCAATTGATCGTCACGTTCACTGCCCCTGCCCCTTGTCTGCGCGCCGGTCGGCTGCAGCATTTCGGATGCGCGCCTCTTCCCGGGCAAGCGCCCGCTGCCGCCGGGTCGGGGGCGGGTTTCGCTTGACCTTGACGGCCTTCCCCGAATCGGCGACCTCGCTCATCGCATTCGAGGCATTGACCGAGTTGCGACGCGACCGCAGGAACAGCGCGAGAACGATCAGGACCGCCAACAACGCGTCGATCATGACGCCCCATGTGCCGAGCCACACGACCACCAGGGCAGCCGCCGCGCCCACACCGCCGGCAGCCGGAAACGTCAGCAACCATCCGATCGCAATCCGTCCGACCGTGCGCCAGCGAACGATCGAGCCGCGGCGTCCGAGTCCCGAACCGATCACCGAGCCGGACGCGACCTGGGTCGTCGAGAGGGCGAAACCCAGAGCGCTCGAGGCGAGAATCGTCGACGCGGTGGATGCCTCGGCCGCGAAGCCCTGCGCCGGCTTGATATCCGTGAGCCCCTTACCGAGGGTGCGGATGATCCGCCATCCGCCCATGTAGGTGCCGAGCGCGATGGTCACGGCACACGCCACGATGACCCACGGCTGCGGGTCGGGTGACGACTGCCACCCCACTGTGATGAGGGCGAGGGTGATGACGCCCATCGTCTTCTGAGCATCGTTCGTCCCGTGCGCCAAGGCGACGAGGCTCGAGGTGAAGATCTGGCCCCATCGGAACCCGTCGCGACCGTCGGGCTTTCCGTCGTAGCGGCGGGTCATCGAGTACGCGAGCTTGGTCGCGGCGAAGGCGATGATGCCGGCCGTCAGCGGGGCGATCACGGCGGGCAGGATGACCTTCGACAGCACCACCCCGAAATCGATCGCCATGACCCCCACACCGACGAGGGTCGTGCCGATCAACCCGCCGAACAGGGCGTGCAAGGAGCTCGAGGGCAGGCCGAGCAGCCAGGTGATCATGTTCCATGTGGTCGCGCCGATCAATCCCGCGAAGATCAGCGCCGGAAAGACGGCGGCAGAGATCTGATCCTCGCGGATGATGCGGCTTCCACCGTTCGCTTTCCGTCGAGGATCTGTGAGGGAGCGCCGCCGTGGGTGGCATGACGAACGAACAGTTCACCGTGGGTTCAGGTTCCGTTAACCAGCCACGCAGAATCCTGACAGCACGTCCGGGTGCGGTCAACTCGCACCGCATATCGCGCCACAACTCGTACGTTCGATCAACGCCCGGTCGCCGCATCCGTCCGACGCGTCCGTCCACCACAGGATCCCCCGAGCGGTCGCGACTCGCCGCGTGTCCGCGATTCCAGGCGGCCAATCGCGACCGCTCGCAGATCAGCGGATCCGGCAATCCGATACCCCACCCGTGGCGAATACGAGAGTGCGGGCCAGAGTGGTGTCGCGGGGCGGAGACGATCATGGCGAACCCGATCACGGCACAGCGACGCGGAACCAAACGGTTCGTCGTCTGGGCGACCCTCGCGGGGGTCGTGAGCGCGGCGGTGTTCCTCGCCGTCGCCGAGTTGCTCGCCCTCCTGTTCGCGCGCGGCGGGTCACCCCTGCTGGCCGTCGGATCGTTCGTGATCGACATCGTGCCGCAACCCTTCAAAGAGTTCGCGATCGCGACCTTCGGCGAGTACGACAAGATCGCACTGCTCGTCGGCCTCGGCCTCGCCGTGCTCATCGCGTCGGCCATCGCGGGCATTCTCGAGCTCGTGCGACCGCCCCTCGGCGCCGTCGCGCTCGGCGTCGCAGGCATCCTGTCGGTCGCCGCCGTCGTGACTCGCGCGGGTGCAACGGCCGTCTCGTGGATTCCGTCCGTCGCGGGTGCGATCGCGGGAGCCGCGCTCCTGATCGTGCTCGGACGGATGCTTCGCGCCTGGCGCTCGGATGCCACCCGCGCGTCCGGCACAGCATCGGACGCGGCCGACTCCCCCGCCTCGGGAGTCGCGCGGCGACGCTTCCTCCTGATCAGCGGCATCGCTGCCGCGGGGGCCGTGGTGGTCGGCATCGGCTCACGTGTCGCCGGGGCCACGACATCCTCGATCGCGGCGCTTCGGCGCGGACTGAACCTTCCCGCACCCCGCACGACTGTCACGGTTCCCGCCGGCGCCGAACTGGACATTGAGGGCATCTCGCCCTTGTACACGCCGAACGCGGACTTCTACCGTGTCGACACCGCGCTGACGGTGCCGACCATCGACCCCGAGACCTGGCGCCTCAGCGTCGTCGGCATGGTCGACACGCCTCTGGAGCTGACGTTCGATGATTTGGTCGGGATGGGCCTGGACGAATACTCCGTCACCCTGACCTGCGTCTCCAACGAGGTCGGTGGCGATCTCGTCGGGACGGCGAAGTGGTGGGGCGTCCCCATCCGCGATGTCCTGCGGGCGGCGGGACCGGCGGCCGCAGCAGACATGGTGCTCTCGCGCAGTGTCGACGGATACACGGCGAGCACGCCTCTCGAATCTCTGACGAACGACGGCCTCGACGCGATCCTCGCGGTCGCGATGAACGGCGAGCCCCTGCCCCTCGAACACGGCTTCCCGGTGCGGATGGTCGTGCCCGGCCTGTACGGATACGTGTCGGCGACCAAGTGGCTCACGGAGCTGAAGGTCACCACGTTCGCCGAGGACGAGGCCTACTGGACCCCGCGCGGGTACAGCGCCGAAGCGCCGATCAAGATGTCATCCCGCATCGATACCCCGCGTCCGGGCAACCCCGTCGCCGCGGGACGCGTTCCCATCGCGGGAGTCGCATGGGCCCAAACCGTCGGCATCGAACGGGTCGAGGTATCGATCGACGACGGTGACTGGCAGGTCGCAAACCTCTCGACCGCCGTCGGTGTCGACACCTGGGTGCAGTGGTACGTCGACTGGGATGCCACCCCAGGAACGCATTACGTCACGGTGCGCGCGGTGAACGCCGTCGGCGAGGTTCAGACGCAGGAACGCGCGCCGATCGCGCCCAACGGGTCGAGCGGATGGCAGCGGACCCTCGTCACCGTGACGTAGCAAAGTCTCTTCGACAGGCTCCGCAACCGGTCACTCAGCGACCGGCGAAAAGTCCGTCCGGGTCGCCCTGCTCCGCGAGATACGCGCTCCGGCGGGCGAACAGGTCGGGAGCGAGGAATCGCACACGATGATCAGCTCGCGAGATCCACGGTCTGCACTCGCCGTCGCGCACCACGATGCGCCCGTCGACCATCGTCAGATCAACATCAGAGCCGCGCACCGCGTGCACGAGGTTGTGGTGCAGATTGGCGTAGCCACTATCCGCCAGGAGGGGCGTCATCCTCGGTGTGTGCGTCCGCACCGCGATCAGGTCGGCCTTACGCCCCACCTCGATCGCACCCAGCTCAGCGCCACGCCCGATCGCCGCCGCTCCCCCGCGTGTTGCCATGCGCAGCACGTCCCAGGAATCCATCGCCGCGGCATCCATCGTCCGGAGCTTTCCGAGAAGGGACGCGACCTTCATCTCTTCGAACATGTCGAGGTTGTTGTTCTCTTTTTCGCCGTCAGTGCCGAGCCCGACGTTGACGCCCGCCGCGAGCATCTCGGCGATCGGCGCCATGCCGCTCGCGAGCTTCATGTTCGAGACGGGGTTATGAGAGACGCCGACGCCGCGCTCGGCGATCAGGTCGACCTCGGAGCCATCGAGCCACACGGCGTGCGCGATCATCGCTCGTGGCACGTCGAAGAATCCGAGCTTCTCGAGCGCGAACATCGGCCGCATGTCGTACCGGTCACGGAAGTCGGCGAGTTCGATCTCGGACTCGCTGCAGTGCGTGTACAGCCCCGTGTCGAACTCCCGCGCCATCGCGATGGCGCGCTGCATGCCCGGCGTCATCGGCATAGAACGGATGCTCCAGACCGACCCACGGCATGATGCGACCGTTCGCGGCACCCGTCCACTCGCGGAGCATCCGCTCGTTGTCATCGAGCGTGTCGAAGTAGTCGAAGTCGGGGTGTTCGCCGACGTAGTTGACGGTGACGACGCGGTTGCCGAGTGCCTCCGCCGCCCGCGCCGCCCCGTCCATGTAGCGCCACATGTCGACGACCGTCGTGGTGCCCGAGAGCAGCCCTTCGGCGTAGCAGAGCCAGGCGGCGGCTTCCGCCTCTTCCGGCTTCAGCACCCGATGCATGGGGTCGATGTGCAGCCGCAGCCACTCCCAAACGGGCAGGTGCTCGGCCGTCCCGCGCAGCATCCCCGAGTGGTGGTGTGCGTTGACGAGGCCCGGCATCACCAGGCGGTCGGGCAGGTCGACCATCTCGGCGTCGGGATGACGAACCCGCAGGTCCTTTCCGTCACCGACCTCGGTGATCGTGTCGCCCACGACGAGGATCCCCACCCCCGACAGCACTGTGAGGTCATCGTCCATGGTCACGACGTGGTCGGGCAGCAAGAGGAGGGGGCGGGTCACTCGACGAGCGTGCCGTCTCGACGCCTCCGAACCTGGCCGATGGGCGGTCGCGAAACAAAGAGTTTACGAAGCGGGAACGCGTACGCCCGGCAGGATCGGGTATATATGCCTGGTCAGAATGCTTTATCTGCTCGCCTGAACCGAATAGTACAACGCGCGACCATCCGCCTAACATGGGGCTACTCCCCCGCAGTCGCCCGTCTGCGGAGTGCGAAGGATGCTCCATGAACCACTCGATCCGGCCCGAGAGGCCAGACCTCGACCCGGGCGTTTCTGCGTTCCTCGATCAGGGCCCGCACGGCCTGCTGATCGGCGGACGGTGGCATCCAGCTGCGTCGGGCGAGACGTTCGAGACTCGCGACCCCGCGACGGGCGCGCTGCTGACGAGCGCGGCCCGCGCGGGAATTGCGGATGTCGACGCCGCCGTGACTGCCGCGACCCGGGCCTTGCGCGATCCCGGCTGGGCCGACATGACCCCGGCCGCCCGCGGTGCGTTGCTCTGGCGCATCGCCGACCTGATCGAGGCGCACGCGGACGAACTCGCCCAGCTCGAGAGCCTCGACCAGGGCAAGGCGTGGCGCACGTCTCGGTTCGGCGAGATCCCCGCGGCGATCAACCAATTCCGCTACTACAGCGGGTGGCCCACCAAGATCCTCGGTCAGACCATCCCGACGTCCCTGTCACGGACTCCCCCGGGCAAGAAGGTCTTCGCCTACACGGTGCGCGAGCCGGTCGGTGTGGTGGCCGCCATCGTGCCCTGGAACTCGCCGCTGCTCATGGCCACGATGAAGCTGGCACCCGCGCTCGCCGCCGGATGCACCGTCGTGCTGAAACCCGCGGAGGACACCCCGCTCACCGCGCTCCGCCTCGGGCAGTTGCTCGTCGAGGCGGGGGTGCCGGACGGTGTCGTGAACATCATCACCGGCTATGGAACCGAGGCCGGGAGTGCGCTCGCGGCGCACCCGGGTGTCGCGAAGATCACCTTCACGGGATCGACCGTCGTGGGCAAGCAACTCGCGGCATCCGCGGGTGCTGACCTGCGTCGGTTGACGCTCGAGCTCGGCGGCAAATCCCCCTCGATCGTCATGCCCGACGCCGACCTCGATGCGTCCGTCGAGGGAATCTCGCGCGGCATCTTCGACAATGGCGGGCAGGTATGCGTCGCGAGCGCGCGGGTGTACGCGCACCGGGATGTCTACGACCGACTCGTCGCCGGCATGGCGTCGTTCGGCTCGGCGTTGCGACTCGGGCACGGGCTCGACGCCGAAGCCGATCTGGGTCCCCTCGTGAGTGTGCGGCAGGCCGAGCGCGTCGACGACTTCATCCGCGAGGGCGCCGCCGATGGCGTGGAGGTCGTCACGGGCGGGCGGCGCGAAGGACCCCTCGGCACGTTCTTCGAACCGACCGTGCTGACCGGCGTGCGCGAAGACATGCGCATCATGCGTGAGGAGATCTTCGGTCCCGTCGCCGCGGTTGTGCCCTTCGATGACCTCGACGAGGTGCTCGGATGGGCGAACGATACCCGGTACGGACTCGCCGCGAGCGTGTGGACCGAGGGACTCTCGAACGCGCACCGCATCGCCTCCCGCCTGCAGTCGGGCACGGTGTGGATCAACTGCCACTCGTTCCTCGGCCCGGAACTACCCAAGGGCGGCCATAAAGAATCCGGTTGGGGATACGAGAACGGATCGCAGGGGCTCGAGAACTACCTCGAGACCAAGACCGTGGTGGCGGTCATTTAGTGGCTGGCATCTGATGGCCGGCATCTGATGGTTGGCATCTGATGGTTGGCATCTGATGGCCGGTGTCACGGCAAACAATGACGGGAACGGCCAAGGGATGAAGATGCTGCTGGGCGCATTCGAGATGGTCAACCCGAACAACGGGATGCCGACGTGGACGCATCCCGACGGACGCGGCGACGACTGGGATGACCTCGCGCATTGGACGTCGCTCGCGAAGACGCTGGACGCCGCAGGCTTCGACTTCCTCTTCTTCGCCGACACCTACGGGTACCCGACGCTCGACGGACGAGTGCCCGACGAGACGATCGCCCACGGCATCCAGTTCCCCGCGCTCGACCCGATGCTGATGATCGCGGCGCTCGCGGCGCAGACGACATCGCTCGGCTTCGTGGTGACGTCGCCGACCGTGGCCGAACGGCCCTATGGCACGGCACGCCGCTTCGCGACCCTCGATCGGCTCACGGGCGGACGCATCGGCTGGAACATCGTCACGGGCAGCTCTCAGGCGACGACCGACGCCCTGTTCGGCCTCGAGGCGGCTGCCCCGGGTGCACACGACTCGCGCTACGACGCGGCCGAAGAGTTCGTCGAGCTGTGCCTGCGGTTCTGGGAGCAGTCGTGGGATGACGACGCCGAGGTGCGTGACCGCGCGCGGAACGTCTATGCGGACCCCGCGAAAGTGCGACCCGTCTCTTTCGAGGGCGAACACCACCGCGGACACGGGGTTTTCGCCGTGCCACCGACGCCCCAGCGCACGCCCGTCCTCTTCCAGGCCGGGACCTCAGACCGCGGCCGCGCCTTCGCCGCGCGGAACGCCGAGGCCGTGTTCATCCAGGGCCAGTCGATCCCGCAGGCGGCGGGCGTCGTCGCGGATGTCCGGGCCCGCGCGATCGCGGCGGGTCGCCCAGCCGACGACATCGCCGTGATCAGCGGCGCGACGATCGTCGTCGCGCGGACGGGCGAAGAGGCCCATGCCCGCCGCGCCGAACTCGACACCCTGTACGCCCTGGACGATGCCGCGGTCATGTTCGCCGGGTTCACCGGGGTCGACCTGACCCGCGAAGACCCCGACACACTGCTCGAGGATGTCGTGCTGCCCGCCGGCGGCGCGCAGGGGCAGACCCTGCTCGACCGGTACCGGGCACAGGGCAGCGTGCGCGTGCGCGATGTGCTCGACGGATTCCGGCGCCGAGGCATCCGCGGGTTTCTCGTCACCGGGTCGCCCGTCGAGGTCGCCGACGAACTCGAGACGATCGCCCGCGAGACGGGACTCGCGGGCTTCATGCTCGAGCCGACGTTCGGCGGGCCCGGGTGCTTTGAAGACTTCTGCGAGCTCGTCGTGCCGCTCCTGCGTGAGCGCGGGCTGCTGGCGGACGCGCCCGGCCCCACGCTCCGCGAGCGCATGCACCCGGGCGGCGGGCCGCGCCTCGCGCCGACCCATCCCGCCGTCTCGCTGCGCGCGCACGCCTGAATCCGCACGTACGCCTGAACGTCCCCAACGAATTCCCGAAGGCCGAGAGGACCCCATGCACAAGACCGGAGTGGAGGCCGTGCTGCGCGGCCTCGAACGTGCGGGGGTGAGCGTGGCGACCTACCTGCCCGACTCTCTCCTGAAGGAGCTGTACCCGGCGCTGGACGCGGCCCCCGACATCCGGACCATCCCCGTCACGAACGAGGGAGAGGGCGCCGCGATCGCGGGCGGGGTCTTCCTCTCCGGCAAGCGCGCCGTGCTCGTGATGGAGAACTCGGGCCTGCGCGCCGCGACCGAGCACCTCGCGCGTCTCGGGCTCGGCTCGGGCATCCCGGTCGTCATGATCATGAGCTACCGGGGCGAGATGGGCGAGAACAACTGGTGGGCCATCCCGCACGGCATCACGATGGAGCCGCTGCTCGGAGCCCTGCGCATCCCGTACCGCGTCGTCCGACGCGAGGATGAGATCGAACAGGCCATCGTCGACGCGTTCGAGTGGTCGTACACGGCGTACTACCACTCGGCCGTGGTTCTGGGCGGGGAGGTCGTGCGATGAGCATGTCGCGTTTCGCCTGTATGCAGGCCCTGGGCGCTCGGCTGAACGACGAGCTCGTCATCCTCTCCCTCGGTGGCGCCGTCGATGAGTGGTTCAACGCCGCCCCGCACATGCGCGAGGGGAGCCTGTTCCAGCAGCAGCTCGGATGCGTGAGCGCCGAGGCATTCGGCCTCTCGGTCGGGCTCCCCCACCGCCGCATCGTGTCGCTCGACACCGACGGCGGCCTACTCTTCAACCTCGGCATTCTCGCGACGCTCGGCAATGAGCAGCCGCAGAACCTGTTCATCGTGGTCTGGGATAACGAGCAGTACCAGTCGATCGGCGGCCCTCGCACCCACACCGCTTCGGGACGGGTCGATCTCGCGGGCATCGCGCGCGCGGCGGGTGTCGAGCGCGCGTACACGGTCGACACGCTCGACGCCTTCGACGAGCACTGCGCCGCGGGCCTCGCCGCGACCGTGCCGTACATCGTCGTCGCCAAGACCGACGGCATCCTCGAACCGGGCATCAAGCGCAAGCACTCCGACGGCCGCGAAGACACCTACACGTTCGTCCGTCACGTCGAGCGCACCGAGGGCATCTCGATCATGGGTCCGAGCGAGCACAACTGATGCCGATCGTTCGTGCGGCGCGCCCGGGGTATGACTGGGTCATCGTCGGCGGCGGCTCTGCGGGGTGTGTGCTGGCGAACAGGCTGTCGGCGGATCCGGATGTCTCGGTGCTGCTGATCGAAGCGGGCCCCGTGGGCACCGGTTCGGACGGAACCACGGTCGAGGCGATCGACCGGGCCGACTCGTGGGTTTCGCTGTTGGGGTCGGAGTACGACTGGGGGTACAGCTACACCCCGACGCCTCTTGTCGACGCACGGACAATCCCCATTCCCCGCGGACGTGTGCTCGGCGGCAGTAGCGCGATCAACGCGATGCTCTGGTACCGCGGACATCCATCCGACTACGACCGGTGGGGCGCCGAGGGCGCGACGGGCTGGGATGCTGCGCTCATGACACGCCTGTTCCGCACCGTGGAGGACTGGGAGGGCGGAGCGGATGCCTGGCGGGGCGCCGGCGGACCGATCCGCATCGAGCGGTCCCGCAATCCGCACCCGATCGCCGTCGCGCTCATGGAGGGCTCGGCCGAGCTCGGACTACCCGTCACGGACGATTTGAACGGCCCCTCGAACGAAGGCGCGGCGTGGACGAACTTCTCGGCGACGACCGCGCCGGATGGCTCGATGCGGCGTTGGAGCGCGGCGCGCGGATACCTCTGGCCGGTGCTGTCGCGGCGGAACCTCGACGTAGTCGTCGACTCCCCCGTGCTGTCGCTCGAGTTCGAGGGGCCGCGGGTTTCCGGCGTTCGGCACCTCGTCGGCGGCGCCCCTGTGCTGACGCGCGCCGGGCGGGGTGTCGTGATGACCGCGGGCGCGATCGACACCCCGCGCCTGCTGATGCTGTCGGGCATCGGCGACGCCGATGCGCTCGGTGCCCTCGGCATCCGTCCCCGGGTCGATCTGCCGGGCATCGGCGCGAACTACCAGGACCACCCGCTGATCGAGGGGGTGACCGCCCGAGCCCGCGGTCCGCTCGGGCCGGTGCGCGACAACGGCGGCGGCGCGATGCTGAACTGGCGCAGCAGCCTGGCCGGGGTCGCCCCCGACCTGCACGCCTTCGTCGTGCAGGGACCGCACGCCACGCCGGCCGTGCGTGACGAGTTCGATCTCTCGGGCGACGTGTTCGCGGTGTCGCCGGGGCTGATGGATTCGCGGAGCGTGGGCCACGTGCGGCTGCGGTCGGCGGACCCCGGCGTCGCCCCTGACATCCAGCCCAACTTCCTCGCAGAGCGTCATGACCTCGACGCGCTCGTCGAGTCGCTCGACACGATTCAGGACCTCTTCGGCACACGGGCGTTCGCCGACCTGATCCATGCGCCGCTCGCCCCGCCGGGCCGTCTGCCGCGGAAGGATGCCGAACGGTACATGCGGCGCTCGGTGTCGACCTTCTTCCACGCGTGCGGCACCGCGCGCATGGGGTCGGATGCCGCCGCCCCCGTCACCCCCGAGCTCGCCGTCCGTGGCATCGAGGGGCTGTGGGTCGCGGATGCCTCGGTCATGCCGACGATCCCGACCTGCAACACCCTCGCCCCGGTCTACGCGATCGCCGAGCGTGCGGCCGAGCTGCTCGGCGCGCCCGCGGTCGCACCCGGTGACCCCGCGTCACCCTGACCCCGCGTCGCCCTGACGCCCCGACCCCAGACCCGCTCCCCTGGCAGTAGTCGCGGTCTACACGCACCGAACACCCCGATTACTGCCAGGCGAGCGGTGCCGACGGGCACGCAGAGCTCGTGCCAGGACCCGGGCGCGGATGCCTCGGCTAACGTGGATCCGTGACCCACGACGCCTCGCCGACCGAGATTGCCCGACCCCAGACATCCGCTCCCACCGCGCTCCGCGTGCCGCACAGCCGCGAGTTCCACGGCGACGTCGTCGACGATCCGTACGAGTGGCTGCGTGCCAAGGACGATGCCGGAGTCATCGCGCACCTCGAGGCCGAGAACGCGTATACGGCCGAGCGGACGGCGCACCTTGCCGGGCTGCGCGAGCGCATTTTCGGCGAGATCAAGGAGCGCACGCTCGAGACCGACCTGTCGGTGCCCTCGCGTCGCGGCGCGTGGTGGTACTACGGCCGGACGATCGAGGGCAAGCAGTACGGCGTGCAGTGCCGCGCGCCCCTGTCATCGCCGGATGACTGGACCCCGCCAGAGCTCACGCCCGGCGAGCCCGTGCCCGGCGAGCAGGTGCTGCTGGACGCCAACATCGAGGCCGAGGGTAACGAGTTCTTCTCGCTCGGATCGTTCGACGTGTCGGATGACGGACGCCTCATGCTGTTCGGCGTCGACGTTGCGGGCGACGAGCGGTACACGATCCGCGTGCGCGACCTCGAGACCGGTGCCGAACTCGGCGACGAGATACCCGGCACCTCGTCCGGCGCGGAGTTCTCGCCCGACGGCACCTCGATCGTCTACTCGACCGTCGATGACGCGTGGCGACCCGACACCCTCTGGCGGCACATCGTCGGCGCCCCGGTCGCCGACGACATCAAGCTGTTCCACGAGCCCGACGAGCGCTACTGGCTCGGCGGTGGCTTCACGCGCAGCGAGAAGTTCCTCGTGATCGGGCTCGGTTCGTCGATCACGTCCGAGATCTGGCTGGTGCCCGCCGACGACCTGGCGACCGAGCCGCGGGTCGTCTGGCCGCGCCGCGAGGGCATCGAGTACTCGGTCGACCACGCGATCGTCGACGGGGAAGACCAGCTGTACATCCTGCACAACGAGGATGCGCTGGACTTCGAGCTGGTGCGGGTTCCGGCGAGCGACCCCGCCGGCGAGCGCACGGTCGTACGGCCACACACCCCCGGCATCCGCTTGCTGGACGTCGATTGCTTCCGCGACTTCGCGACCATCGAGTACCGGCGCGAGGGGCTCGCGCGCATCGGCCTGCTCGACTACGCGAGCGGGAATGTCGACGAGCTCGCGTTCGACGAACCTCTTTACGCCGCGGGCTTCGGCGGCAACCGGGAGTGGGCCCCGCCGATGCTGCGGCTCGGATACGACTCGTTCGTCACCCCGAACACGGTCTTCGACTACCGCCTGGCCGATGGCGAGCTTCTGCTGCGCAAGCGCCAGCCGGTGCTCGGCGGGTACGAGGCATCCGACTACGAACAGGCCCGGGTGTGGGCGACGGCGCAGGACGGCACCGAGATCCCGATGTCGCTCGTCTGGAAGCGGTCGTTCGGTGATGCCGGCGTCGCGTCCCGACCGCTGCACCTGTACGGCTACGGCTCGTACGAGCACTCGATCGAGCCGCGCTTCTCGGTCGCACGCCTCTCGGAGCTCGACCGCGGCGTCGTGTTCGCGGTCGCGCACGTTCGGGGCGGCGGCGAGATGGGCCGCCAGTGGTACGAGGACGGCAAGCTCTCGAGCAAGCGCAACACGTTCACCGACTTCGTCGACTGCGCGCTGCATCTGACCGACGCGGGGTACACCACGCCCGAGCGGCTGGTCGCCGAGGGCGGATCGGCCGGCGGGCTGCTCATGGGCGCCGTGGCGAACCTGGCGCCCGAGCTGTTCGCCGGGATCGTCGCGGACGTACCGTTCGTCGACGCCCTGACGACCATCCTCGATCCGTCCCTCCCCCTCACCGTGATCGAGTGGGACGAGTGGGGCGATCCGCTGCACGACGCGGATGTCTACGCGTATATGAAGTCGTACACGCCCTACGAGAACGTGCGCGAGGGCGTGACGTACCCGCGGATCCTGGCCGTCACGTCACTGAACGACACGCGCGTGCTGTACGTCGAGCCCGCGAAGTGGGTCGCGCGCCTGCGCGAGGTCGGCGCCGACGCGATGCTGAAGTGCGAGATGGTCGCCGGCCACGGCGGGGTTTCGGGGCGTTACAACGCGTGGCGCGAGCGGGCGTTCGAGTTGGCCTGGCTGTTCGACGTGCTGGGCGTCGCCGACGCCTGACCCGGGCCGCTCCGCGCTGTGTGTCCCACTTCCTGTGACCCGTGTCCCACTTCGGCACGGTAAACGCCCTGCATACCGCTTCGAAGTGGGACAACCTAGGGTCGGGCCGGGTCGGGGCCGGGCGGACGACGCCGACGCGGGCTCATGCCCCGTGATGCCAGCCGGCACGGATGAGCCCATCCCGCACCCGCTCCACGGCCCGCCACGCCCCGTGCTGCATATGGACATTCAGTATGCGCACGTGCTCCCAACCCTGCTCCCGAATGCTGTCCCATCGGTCGGCATCCTTCGCGAATTGGCGGCGGTCGGTCTCGTGCACACGTCCGTCGTACTCGGCACAGACGCGCCACCGGGGATAGGCGAGATCGAGTTCGGCCACCGGCATCCCGTGTGCGTCACGCAGAACCCAGTTGATCTCCGGCTCGGGCAGACCCCCACGCGTCAACGCCAGTCGCAGTCGTGTCTCGCGAGGCGAACGTACGCCATTGCGCGCCTCGACCAATGCGCGACGAAGGATGCCTCGCCGCACGTCGCCCATCACCTCGATCTCGTCACGCAGCTGCTCCGACGTAGCAAGCGGCTGCTCGCCCGAGATCAGGTAGTCCGCGGCGGCGATGAGGTCGTCGAGAGGCCACAGCGACCCGACCTGGCGCCAGGCACGCACGGGGGACTCGATCGGAAGGCCCAGACGACTCAGAATCACCGCCGATTGCCGCGTCTGAAGGCGATGACCGACGACACCGGGGATGCGGGGTTCGCGACTCGGTCGATGCGCGGCCACATGCAAGCGCGGACGATAAGGCCATTCCGGCATCGGCGTGCCCACCCCTTCGAGCGCGGTCTCGTGGCTGAAGAACTGCCAGTCTGCGAGGCGTGGCGCATACTGCGCGGCGATCTCGAGAGACGACGACGGGACGGGTAGCGACCGCGACGTTCTCAGCCCGCGATACGGCGACCGGAGGTCGCTGCGGGAGAGCCGTGCGGCTTGCACGCCCATATCCCGCGCCTCGGACACCCGGAACACCGGAGGAAGGTCGCTGGGAAGAGGCTCGGGGCGCCGCATCCGCCCAGCGTCCTGGATTTCGAGCCGCGACCCGCCCGAACACGACCTCGTCGCGGACTCACTGCGGCCGCGCGTGGTTGTGGAGGATGCATCCGAGCGCCCGCTATCCCGGATCGTCAGCGGCTCCCGCCAGGGTGTGCGTGTCCCACTTTCAACCGCTGCGCGAGGCGCAGAGCGGTCGGAAGTGGGACACTCACCCGAGAAAGTGGGACATCAGCAGCGCGAGGCGCGCCGCGCAATAACCAGCCGGATCAACCGAAGAGCGCCGCGGCCTCTTCGTAGCGGTACAGCGGCACCGTGTTGAGCTCGCCGAGCGCGTCGGCGAAGGGCACCCGCACGATGTCGGTGCCCTTCAGCGACACCATCTGCCCCCATGAACCCTCCACCACGGCGTCGGCCGCATGCAGGCCCAGTCGCGTCGCGAGCACGCGGTCAAAGCCCGAGGGCGAGCCGCCGCGCTGAATGTGGCCCAGCACCGTCGCGCGCGTCTCGATGCCCGTGATCCGCTCGATCTCGGGCGCGAGCACCTCGCTGATGCCGCCGAGACGCGGACGGTTGAATGCGTCGAGCCCCTTGTCGCTGAAGGCTTCGTCCATGTCCTTGAGCTTGAAGCCCTCCGAGACCACGACCAGCGGCGCACGGCCGCGATCGTGAGCCTTCGAGACGAGCTCGCAGATGTCATCGATCGTCATCGGCACCTCAGGGATCAGGATGGCGTGGGCTCCCGCCGCGATGCCCGCGTGCAACGCGATCCACCCCACGTGCCGCCCCATGACCTCGGCGACCATGCACCGCTGGTGCGAGTCGCCGGTCGTGCGCAGCCGGTCCATCGCCTCGGAGGCGATGTTCACCGCCGTGTCGAAGCCGAACGAGTAGTCCGTCGCCCGCAGGTCGTTGTCGATCGTCTTCGGCACGCCGACGACGTTGATGCCGTCCTTCGACAGGCGATCGGCCGCGGCGAGCGTCCCCTCGCCGCCGATCGCGATGATGCCGTCGATGCGGTGCCCATACAGAGTCTTCGCGATGTTCTCGGCGCCGCCGCGGGGACCTTCGTAGGGGTTGGTGCGCGAGGTGCCGAGGATCGTGCCGCCGACCTTCGACAGACCCTTCACCTCGTGGCGCGTGAGGGGAAAGAAGTCGCCGTCGACCACGCCGCGCCATCCGTCACGGATGCCGACGAACTCGAGGTCGTAGTTGGTCGTGCCCTTCAGCACGACGCCGCGAATGACCGCGTTCAGTCCGGGGCAGTCGCCGCCGCTGGTGAGGATGCCGATCTTCATGTCTGATCCTTGCGTTTCGGGAAAGGGATCCGGCGACGTTGCCCCCGTCACACTATCGCCGGATGACTCGCCCTGCTACACGAGCGCTGCCGCACGAGCGCAACCGCATGGCCGGATCGCGGAGGCGTGGCCCCCACGCCTCCGGTCGCCAAAGCCGCTACTCGCCGCCGAGGGCCCGGCGTGTGAGATGCATGAGCGCGCTGAGCTGCACGGAATCGCTCGAGGCCGGGTCGACCGCTTCGCCATCGAGAGCCCGCAGAGACAGACCCTGCTTGGAGTCGATGAGTTCGGCGATCTTCGTGTCGATCGTGTGCGCGGCGATGATGCGCCAGGCCGTGACCGGTTCGCCCTGACCGATGCGGTGTACGCGGTCGATCGCCTGCGTCTGCTCGGCCGCGGTCCAGCTGAGCTCGGCGAGCACGACGTTGGACGCCGCCTGCAGGTTCAGCCCGACACCGGCCGCGGTGAGCGAACACACTGCGATCCCGACGCTCGGGTCGTTGTTGAACGCGTCGATGCCGTCCTGACGGTTCGCCGTGGTCTGATCGCCACGGATCGAGATCGTCTTGAGTCCCGCCGACGCGAAGTGCGCCTCGGCCGCGTCCATGACGTCGATGTGCTTGGCGAAGAAGACGACCTTGCCGACGGCGCGCTGCAGCTGCACCGCGTAGTCGGCCGCGAGGTGCGCCTTCGCCTGACCGATCTTGCGGACCATGGTGAAGACGTTCTCGGACCCGGAACCGGCGGCCTTGGACTCGCCGAGTTCGTTCTGCGCGACGAGCCGCACGATGTCGGCGTCGATGTCGTCCCCGAGAGAATTGGCCATCCCGCGATCTCCGCGGGCGGTGACGATGCGACGATAACGATCGGCGAGGCGCTGACCGAGCTCGCGCTCCGCGTCCCGGATCGAGCGCCCGAATTCGTCGTCGAGCTCGACGGGCAGGTCGGCGACGAGCTTGTCGGGCAGGTCGGCCGCGACATCCTTCTTCTTGCGACGGACGATGCCCATCGAGATGACGGCCTCGCGCGCCTCGGGGTAGAAGGCCTTATCGGCCGGCGTCATGCCGGTCGAATCGAGCTTCTCCATCAGCTCAGGACCGGGCTTCTCGCCATTGGTCCAGCCGAGGAAGCGCCAGATCGCGTCGAAGTCTTCGACGTCGTTGATCAGGGGCGTTCCGGTGAGCGCCATGAGCAGCGGGTTGCCGCCGGGAGTCATCTCGCGGATGCGTCCCGCCAACGTCAGCACGTTCTGCGAACGCTGCGACGAGAGGTTCTTGATGAAGTGCGCCTCGTCGACGACCATGCCGCGCAGGCCGATCGAGCTCAGCCACGCGAGGTGACGGTCGAGGATCTCGTAGTTGACGATGAAGATGTCGGCGAACGCGTCGAGCGTCGCGCCGTCGCCCTGGATGACGGTGGCACGGCGGTGGGGTGTCCACCGCTCGACCTCGCGCGCCCAGTTCATCTTGACGACGTTCGGCACGACCGCGAGCAGCGGGTACGCGCCAGCAACGGATGCTGCGAGCAACGACTGCGCCGTCTTGCCGAGACCCGGCTCGTCGGCGAGCAGGAATGTGCGGTGTCCGTCGCGGACCGACTCGAGAAAGCGCGACTGGTGCGCCATGATCTCGCGACCCTTCGGCGAGAGCCGATCGAACTCGGGCACGGGAGGCAGCTCCATCGAGGCCGCACCGCCTCCGGCTCCGGTCTCGAACGCCTTGTACAGCGGGCCCATCAGTTCCCAGCCGTCGAGTCGACGGCGCGGGCTCTCGCGCCGCACGGGGCGGTCGAGGTCGGGCGCGAGGAACGGGTTGGCGAGCTGGCGAGCCTCGATCGCGGGCGGCACGACCTGCTTCTCGGCGAGTGCGGGCGGAACGACCGGGGCGAGCACGGGAGCCGCATCCGTGATGATGAGCTCGTCGGGGGCAAGCTCGGCACCCGACTCGAGCAGCCAGTCACGGCGCATGCGGCGGGCCACGGGCGACGTCGCCTGGTCGACCTCGAGCAGTTGGATGAGTGAGGTATCGCGCGCGGCGGTCTTCGCGAGAATCGTCGCGACGCCGTCGAGGCGCTTCAGCGATTCAGAGCGCACCGCATCCGGAACCGTGGTGTCGTTCTTGACCCGTGCGCGCTCTTCGCGCACCAGGAACGCGATCACCTGGAACTTGACGCGGTTGGTCGGTCCCAGCTTGCCGCGCTGCGCCTTCGCCTCGACCTCGCGCACCTTGCGCGCGAGGATCGGGATCAGGGGCGCGTCGTCGTCGCGACGTGCGGACGACTGCTTGCGACGCCTGTTCAGCTGTGGCTGTGCCGTGCTCGGCATGCTCCTCCTGAGCGTGTGCACCGGCTGCTCCGGTGTGATCTCCAGCGCAAGGCTGGCGAGCTGATGAATCCCCGTGGGCGGCTGGTGGGCCGTGACAGACACGGGCGAGAAAAGCGGGGACGAAGCACGAAGCGGATGCCTCGATGCGAACGTCACAGCGCCGTTCCTCCCCTGTATTCTACGGCATCCGGGGCCGTGCTTGTGCGTTCGACGCGTCAGCCGCGCCGATCATCACTCCCAGAGCGTCGCGACGACGTCCTCGGTGTAGCCCTGCGGCCCGAAGTTGATCCAGCGCGTGGAGACCCATCCGTTCGCCCGGAGATAGTGGCTCTCTCCGAACGAATTCTCTTCCTCGGTCTGCTGGATCCGGCACACAGCGCCATCCGCGAGGTCGCCACAGGCGAAACCGGCGGCATCGAGCGCATCGCGCACGGCGTCGGTTTGGTCGGCGTCGACGATCGTGACGTTGGTGGCGAGCCCGTAGGACGACGGCAGCCCCCACGAGCAGCGGAGGGTTTGGGCGCCGGATGCGAGGACCTCGAGCGCTTTCGGTACCTCGGTGGAGTCCATCGTGACGCCCGGATCGTTCAGCGGCGGGTTGCCTGTCTGCAGCAGCGAGAGCATTTCGGCCGAGTAGATGTCTTCGCAGCTCGCCGGGATGGAGATGTCGGCCACGGGCTCCGAGCTGGGCGTCTCCGAGGCCTCTGGCGTCTCACCGAGGGTCGTGATCTCGGGCGTCGGGTCGCCCGTGCTCGTCGGCGTCGGCTCGGGGGCCGCGGCGCAGCCGGCGAGCGCGACCGCGCTCACGACCACCGCGCTCGTTACCCGGGCCAGCGCACCTCGACGAAGCAACGACACGTAGGGATCGGGGCGCATGGCATCCTCTCGGCGCGAGTGACGTTTCCCCAATGTACCGCCGCGGAGAACGCCGAAAGGACCGGATGCCTCGCGTCAGCGCGCGGAACGCAGACGCAGGCTGTTCAGCACGACGAAGACGCTGGAGAACGCCATCGCCAGGCCCGCAACCATCGGGTTCAGCAGACCCAACGCTGCGAGCGGGATCGCCGCGGCGTTGTATCCGAACGTCCAGAAGAGGTTGCCCCGGATCGTCCGCATCGTGCGGCGAGCGAGCCGGAGCGCCGTGACGATCGACTCGGGGCCGTTGCGGACGAGGGTGATGTCGCTGGCGTGCATCGCGGCATCCGTCCCGCCGCCCATTGCTATTCCGAGATCTGCCGCGGCGAGAGCGGCGGCATCGTTCACCCCGTCGCCGACCATCGCCACCCGACGTCCGGCCGCCCGCCGACGCTCCACCTCGGCCAACTTCGCCTCGGGCAACACCCCGGCAACGA
Organism: uncultured Actinomycetota bacterium; assembly: GCA_963740165.1. GTDB lineage: Bacteria > Actinomycetota > Actinomycetes > Actinomycetales > Microbacteriaceae > Microbacterium. The sequence goes on from CAVUDC010000004.1 coordinate 344,096, forward strand.
CCTCGTCGATACCGACCCGTGCCGCGACCGCGTGAGCTGCGCCCGGGCCATCGCCCGTGAGTAGCACGACGTCGATCCCCTGTTCACGCAGGCTCGCCACGGCCCGCCCCGCGCCCGCACGCACGTCGTCACCGACGGCGAAGGCGGGACTGCCCGCGAAGGCATGGACACCGTCGACGAGGCCGGTCACTCCCCGGCCCGCGTGACTGCGGAAGTCGTCCACCGCGACGGCTGTGGGTGTTGTTGCTCCGGAGGACACGGCTGACGGCGCACCATCCGACGCGCCGAAGGTCGCGATAGCGCGCGCTATCGGATGCTCCGACCGACCCTCGAGCGCGGACGCAACCCGCAGCACGTCGGCGCGGGCGCTGTCTCGTGCCACAACGACCTCGCGGACCGTCATGGCACCGGTCGTGAGCGTGCCGGTCTTGTCGATCAGCACGGTGTCGATGCGGTTCGCGGATTCGATCGCCTCGGGACCCGTGATGAGTACGCCCAATTGCGCGCCGCGTCCCGTGCGGACCAGCAGTCGCCCATCGACAGCGACGGTGCCACCGGTGACTTCGCCGCCCGTGCCGACCTCGATCGGGAAGGGCTCGCCGGTCGACACCGAGGCGTCCACGGCCGCTCGACCCTCGACGACGATCCCGTCTGTTGCGATCGTTTCGCCCGGACGGACGACGAACGTGTCGTCGACCCGCAACCGGTCGACGGGGATGCGCCGACCGCTCTCGAGTTCGACGTCTTTTGCGCCGAGGTCCATGAGCGACCGCAGTGCGGCTCCAGCGCGGCGGCGCGAGCGTTGCTCGATGTAGCGACCGAGCAAGAGGAACACCGTGACCGCCGCGGCGACCTCGAAGTAGACGAGCGCTGTCGCGTCATGGACGGGCCCGAAGAGCACGACGTCGTGCCGCAGCCCGATCTGCCCCGCGTTGCCGAAGAACAGCGTCCACACGCTCCACAGGTAAGCGGCCATCGTGCCCAGGGTGATCAGGGTGTCCATCGCGGCTGCGCCGTGCCGTGCGGCTGCGAATGCGGCGCGGTGGAACGGCCAGCCTCCCCAGAACACGATCGGGGTAGCGAGCACGAGCGACACCCATTGCCAACCCGCGAACTGCCACGCCGGAACCATTCCGAGCACGACGACCGGCAGGGCGAGCGCCGCGCTGACGATCAGACGAGTCGCGAGCCGGGTCTGGCCCGGCACGTCTTCCACGTCGTGCTGGTGCCCGCCGGGGTCGTCCGAATCGTTCGGGCCGTGGTCGCCCGAGTCGTTCGGGCCGTGCCCGTCACCGGTGCCGCGTTCTTCATGCGCGTGCGCCTGCGCCGAGCTCGCGTATGGAACCGGCCGAACACGCGCGGTGTACCCGGCTTCGGCGACCGCCGCCACGAGTCGCGCATCATCGACATCCGCCGACAGTTGCTCGCGCGCAGACTCGGTGGCCAGATTCACGGATGTCGAGACTCCATCGACCTTCTCGAGGCGCTTCTCAACGCGCGCAACACAGCTGGCACACGTCATGCCTTCGATGTCGAGGGTCGCCTCGCGGTACAGGGTGGGAACGGCGGAGGTCATACCCCCCTGGGTATTTCCGAACGTCCGAAACCATGCGATCAGGAGGAGGCCAACCACGTTGCGAGCCTCTCGGGCCGATCCGTGACGATCCCGTCTACGCCGAGATCGATGGCGTCGCGCCACTCGCGATCCTTATTGAACGTGTAGACCACCACACGGAGACCGGCGGCGTGCAACTCGTCCACGATCTCGGGGCGTGCGATCACGGCGCTGCCCTTCGCCACCACACCTCGCACCCCGAGTGCCCGCGCGGCCTGTACGACGTCGTCCGGAAGCGACCGCAGGATGGCGAGGCGCGAAATGACCTCAGACTCCGTCGCCACCACGGCGAGAGTGCGGGCGTCGAAACTCGATACGGCGACCCTTCGCTCGAGGCCGCGCGTCTCGATCTCGGCGACCAGGTGCGCCATCGCGACGGGGGTCCACTTTCCCTTCAGTTCGATCAGCGCGCGACTCTCGGAGGCGGCGAGAACGTCGAGGAATTCTTCGACCAGCGGCACGGGGGTACCCACGAACGCCGCGCCGAACCATCCGCCCGCGTCGAGGGATCGAACGTATGCCAGCGGAAGGTCTCCGAGGCGACCCGACCCGTTCGTCGTCCGATCGACCGTCGCGTCATGCATCAGCACGGCCGCGCCATCAGCGGTCAGCGCCACATCGACCTCGACGTAGTCGAACCCCGCCGCTAGCGCCGCAAGGACGCCGGGCAACGTGTTCTCGGGGGCGCTGTCGGCGTCGCCGCGATGGCTTGCGACAAACGCTGGCTGGCCCGGGTCGCGGGCCCCGCCCATCAGCTCGCGCGCGGAAACCGGAGCGGGCGATGCACCCAGAAAGGCGACCGTGAGGCTCATGGCTGCGAGCACGGCGATGACGATCAGCGGGCCGGCGCTGCGAGTGGCAGCGCGCCCGTCGGCGACGGTTTCGGGCATCGTCGATCCTTCGAGACAGCCGCGTCGTCGTTGACGCGTGAGCCCACTTTAGACCCCACCGTTATTGTTTCGTTACAGCGAAAGACCGCGGAAGCAACCGGTGGCGGCGGCGCGTACGCTGGAAAGCATGCCCCTCGACATCACCGAGGCCGCACTCGCGGCCACCCTTGACCACGCGATCCTCAAGCCCGACTTCACCCGCGCCGACGTCGACGCCGAGCTCGAGACAGCGGCACTCTGGCGTGTATTCAGCGTCTGCGTGCGCCCGTCCGACATCCCGTACGCCGTCGCACGACTCGAGGGCACCGGCGTCGCGGTCGGCACCGTCATCGGTTTTCCGCACGGCACCACCTCGACCGCCGCGAAGGTCGCGGAGACCCACCAGGCCATCGCCGACGGCGCGACCGAGCTCGACATGGTCGTGAACATCGGATGGCTGCGCTCAGGCCTCGATGACGAGGTCACCGCGGACATCGCGGCCGTGGTCGAAGCCGCTGGCGGCCTGATCACGAAGGTCATCCTCGAGACGTCGCTGCTCGACGACGAGCAGATCGCCCGGGGAAGCCGCTTGACCGAAGCCGGCGGCGCCGACTTCGTCAAGACGTCGACCGGATTCGCCGGCGGCGGTGCGACCGTCCCCCACGTCGAGCTGATGCGCGCGAGCGTCGGCCCCCAGGTTCAGGTCAAAGCATCCGGCGGCGTCCGTGGCCTCGACACGGCGCTCGAGATGCTCGACGCCGGCGCGACACGCCTCGGCACCAGCGCGAGCGCGACGATCCTCGGCGAGCTGCGCGCCCGCCTGAGCGGTAGCGAGACGCGCACCACGATCGACGAGTCGTCGTACTGACGCCCACCGCTGGTCGTTCGGAGTTGCGCTCAGCCGCGTCGCTGCGCGTCTGACGCAGAGGGCACCGTCAAGAGGATCTCGCGGGACCGCTCGACATCGTCCGCCATCTGATCTTTCAGCGCTTCGATTCCGGCGAAAGCCGACATCCCCCGAAGGCGTGCGACGAACTGGACCTCGACGACGTGCCCGTAGAGGTCCAGGTCGGTCTCGTCGAGGACGTATGCCTCGACCTGCCTGCGGTGAACGTCGTCGAAGGTCGGGTTGTCGCCGACCGAGATGGCGGCGGGGTAGCGCACACGCGTGCCCGGCTGGCTCGCCGCGACGCCGTCGATCAGCCACCCGGCGTACACCCCGTCACGGGGCACGAGGCCCTGTGTGGCGGCCTCGAGGTTTGCGGTGGGGTAGCCGAGCTCGCGCCCGCGCTTCGCACCGTGCACGACCTCACCCCAGACGGCGGGCGGACGGCCGAGTAGCTGAGCCGCCGTTGCGACATCGCCGCTGGCGAGCAGTTCGCGAATCCACGTGGACGAGACGCGCCGACCGCTCGGCGCGCTGCGCACATCCGGCAGCTCGTCGACCGTGAAGCCGTACCGCTCGCCCAGCTCGCGCAGAATCGCAGGTGTGCCGGCTCCGTCGCGCCCGAACCGGAAGTCTTCGCCGATGAGGACGGAGCGTGCGTGCAGCGAATCAACCAGGACGCGGCGGACGAAGTCCTCGGGTTCTTCCGAGGCGAGCTTCTCGTTGAACTCGAGCATGAGCGTCGCGTCGATCCCGGTCGACGCGAGCAGGGCCGCTTTCTGGTGCGGCGCGACAAGGGCGGGCGGCAGCTTCGCGGGGTTCAGAAGAGCAAGGGGGTGTCGGTCGAACGTGACGACGGCCGACCGCGCGCCCAGACCTGCCGCGTCCACGAGCATCTTCTGCAGAACCGCGCGATGTCCCGCATGTACGCCGTCGAACTTGCCGATAGCGACAACGGTCGGCCCGAAGTCATCGGGCACCTCGTCCGGCGAGCGGAAGAGGATCATTTCCGCTCCCCGGCAACGGCTGATGTCTCGGCGTACGACACGTCGGCGTCCGAGACGGGCGGGTGCGTTCTCAGCCACCACAATCCTACGAAGGGCAGCACCAACGGAATGAACAGGTACCCGTATCCGAACACCGACCAGACGGTGGGGTGCTGAAACACGTCCGGGAACACGAGGCTCAGGGTGCCGACGACCAGGACCCCGAGCAGCTCGAAGGTGATCGCGACCCACGCCACGATGTACCACGTGCGCGTTCCGGCGAACACGAGTGCGAGCGTCGCCAGCAGGTAGACGGCAGCCGCCAAGGCCGACAGCGAATACGCGACCGGCGCCTCGTCGAAGCGCTGCGCGATCTGCACGAACGAGCGTCCGAGAGCGGCCAGCGCCATAATGGCGTACACCGCAACCAGCACACGTCCGATGCCGGTCATCCGTCGGCGCGCAGGAGATCTCATAACCCGTCAATCTTACGGCGGTCCTCCGACCCTGCGAGGCGCCCGCGTCATTCAGCCGATCGGTGCGGTCCAAATGACCTGCATACGCCAGACCATGACCGCAATGGACAGGGCCACGACACCCATGATCACGGTGCTCCAGCGACTGCGCTCCAGGAGCGCCCAGGCGACGCCCGCCGCGGGCAAGAGCGCGGCCGATATGAGGTAGACCCAGAATTCCAGCGCGCTGCCCGTCGGAGGGTTGCCGACGAGAGGCGCGCCGATCGAGACGACGACCTGCGCGATCAGCAGCAGTTCGATGAGCGCGAGTGAACCGACGGTCCAGTCGCTGGGTCGTCGACCCGCGAGGCCCGCCACGAGGCTGAAGAGTCCGACCGCTACCGCCACCACCACCTGCGTGATCGTGAACCACAGGATCATCGCGCTCCCCCGCTCTCCGCAGCACCCTCGGTCGTGCCTTCGGCCGGGGTACCTGTCGGCAGGTTCATCAGGCTCTTGAGGTCATCGCCGCGCCGGCCGATGATCCCGATGAGCTCCCCGGCCGGATCGATCGCGGCGGCATGCTCGCCCACGATGCGTCCAGCAGCGCCGGTCAGACGCTGACCGTGACGCAGAGCGGATGCCTCGGCATCCGTCACCTCGATGCCCCCGAGCACCCGCACGGCGACATCGGCGGACGACAGCAGCGGTTCGGTCGCGATCGCCTCGGGGACTACCGCATCGGCGATTTCGAATGGTCCGACGCGGGTCCGCCGGAGCGCTGTGAGGTGTCCCCCAACGCCGAGCGCAGACCCCAGGTCGCGGGCCAACGCACGGATGTAGGTGCCGCTCGAGCAGTCGACGACGACGTCGAGGTCAACCGTTTCGTCGGTACGTCGCACATCAAGCACGTCGAACCGCGACACGGTCACCTCACGTGAGGCGAGCACGACCTCCTCCCCCGCGCGGGCGAGGTCGTAGGCCCGGCGCCCGCCGACCTTGATGGCCGACACCGTGCTCGGGACCTGAGAGATGCGCCCGGTGAGCGCAGCGATGTGGGCGTGGATGGCCTCGGTATCGACCGCCGCGAGCACCTGTGGGTCGGAACGCCATACGATCTCGCCGTCCGAGTCATCCGAATCCGTCGCGGCACCGAGTCGGATCGTCGCCTCGTAGGTCTTGTCGAGCCCGACCAGATAGGTCAGCAAGCGCGTCGCTGCATCGACCCCCAGCACCAGCAGTCCCGTGGCGAGGGGATCGAGGGTCCCGGCGTGGCCGATTTTGCGCGTGCCGAGCGCCTTGCGAGCCCGCGAAACGATGTCGTGGCTCGTCATCCCGTCCGGCTTGTCGACGAGCAGGATGCCGGGTCCGTGTGCGCTGGCCATCAGCAGAAATCGGCGTACATACGCCGCGGATGCTCGGGGTCGGTGTTGTCGACGATGACGGACGCTGCACGAGAGGGAGCCGCCTCGCGCCGGTACAGCTCCTGACCGGCGCGGTACCGGTGGTTTGCGGGCGCCGTGGGGTCGGGATCGGAGCCGTCGCGCACGGCCATCCGCTGCGAGGCGACATCGACGGGCACCTCGAGCCACACCGACCAGTGCCACAGCCCTCGCAAGGTCGGCCGATGGAGGAAGATGCCGTCGATGATCAGCACCGCGTCCTCGGGCCCCGTCACCCAGCGCGCCTCGGCGCGAACATCGCGATCGACGTCCCAGGCTGCGAGCTGGAAGCCGGTCGAGGGCATCGTGGCGCCGTCGCGGAAGGGGTCGATCAAGACGCGGCGCAACGTCGCCTCGTCGTAGGAGTCCTGATAGAAGCCCTCGGGCGAGTCGCGGCCGCGCGCGTAGCGCTCTGCTCGAGGTCGGTGGAAGCCGTCGACCGAGGCGCGGAAGACGGATGCCCCGTCCTCGGCGAACACGTCGGCAAGTCCGTCGGCGAAGATCGTCTTGCCCGCACCGTCGATGCCGTCCACCGCGATGATCACGCGGCCGGCCCGGTACGAACGGCGCACCTCGTCGCGGAGCTCCCGCAGCAGGGTCGTGCGGGGCGTGACGGGCAGGCGCATCCCCCCAGCCTACGGCGCAAACCGGAGCGCGAAACTTCATCTATGTCACCGATACAGGGCGAAAATGTGCCACAGGTGAAGTCTCGAGCGAGGAACGGGTGGGGTGCGGGGATCGTAGGGTGGAGGTTGTGCCCACGTCACTCCGTCCCGAAGCGGCGGACGAGGTCGAGTGGGTGCCCGAGCTGATCGACTGGTACACGGCCACGGCGCGCGAGCTGCCGTGGCGGCGTGCCGGATTCGGGGCGTGGGGCGTGCTGGTCAGTGAGTTCATGCTGCAGCAGACCCCCGTGAACCGCGTCGTGCCGCGTCTCGAGGCATGGCTCGAGCGCTGGCCGACTCCCGCGGCGTTGGCAGCGGATGCTCCGTCCGAAGCCGTGCGGCAATGGGCGAACCTCGGCTATCCGCGCCGCGCCCTCTGGCTGCATCGCGCGGCGGTCGAGATCACCGATCGGCACGGCGGGATCGTGCCGGCCGACGTCGACGCGCTGCTCGCCCTCACAGGAATCGGCGACTACACGGCACGGGCCGTCGCCGTTTTCGCGTACGGTCTGCGCGAACCGGTCGTCGACACCAACACCCGGCGTGTCCTCGCCCGGGTCGTCGCGGGACGCTCCCAGCCCGGCCCCGCGCATCGCCGCGATCTGGACGATATGCGTGCCGTGTTGCCCCAGGATGTCGCACGTTCTGCCATCGTCAATGCCGCGACGATGGAGCTCGGCGCTGTGGTGTGTATGGCGCGCTCACCGCGGTGTGACGGGTGTCCGATAGCTCGATCCTGCGCCTGGCGCGCGGCGGGCTACCCGGACACGGGCGACACTCGGCCGCTCCAAGCGCGATACGCGGGCAGCGACCGGCAGGCGCGCGGTGCCGTTCTCGCGGTCCTGCGCGCGGCCGACGGTCCGGTGCCGCTCGACGAGATCATCCCCGATTGGCCGGATGCGTCGCAGCGCGACCGCGCGATCGATTCGCTCATTGCGGACGGCCTAGCCGAGGCATCCGACGGCCTTCTGCGTCTGCCGGGCAGCTGAGGCACGCCGCGCGCGCCCGCCGTCCCGGGACATCATCCCCACAGCGACTCACCGAGCGCGCCGGTTGCCACCCAGTCCGCCCGTTTCTCGCGCCCACAACCGGCGCACTCGGCGAGAACCGGCGCACTCGGCGAGCAATCAGGCGTCGGCGTCGGGGGCTGCCTCAGCGTCAGCGAGGTCCGCGTCATCAGCGGGGTCCGCGTCATCAGCGAGGTCCGCGTCATCAGCGGGGTCTGCGTCATCAGCGAGGTCGCGGGGCTTGACGTACGGGTCGGCGTCGCCGGCGTACTGTGCCGACGCGGCGAGGCCCGCCACGGCGGCGTCGCGTTCGCGCGCCTCGCGCAGCAGCGCCGAGATCGCGTCGGCGTTCTCGGGCAGAGCGTCTTCGATGAACGTCAGCGACGGGGTCAACCGGGTGTTCAGGTGCTTGCCGAGCTCTGAGCGCAGGAGCCCGGTCGCGGAGGCCAGAGCCTTGCCGCTATCGGCGCGCTCTTCTTCGGACCCGAGCACCGTGTAGAACACGCTCGCGTGTTGCAGGTCGCCGGTCACACGGACGTCGGTGATGGTCACGAACCCGAGCCGCGGGTCGCGCAGTCCCTTCTCGAGACGCTCGGCGAGAACCACTTTGATGCGGTCGGCGACGCGCGCCGCTCTCTCACTTGCCATGTTCCTACTTCTTTCTCATCACCAGCCCACCGCGCAGTGAGCGCGTGGAGAACGACGGAGGTTCCGGATGTCGGCGGCGGAAGCATCGGGTTAGGTTCCCGCTCTGCTTCCACCACCGGCATCCGGAACCGGAGCCGATGTGGGTGCGGACGATTTCCCGTCCGCACCCCGATCAAGATCAGCCGCGCGGCTTCTCCACCATCTCGGTCGTCTCGATCTCGTCGCCGATCTGGATGTCGTTGAACTTACCGAGTCCGATACCGGCCTCGTAGTCCGTGCGCACCTCGGTGACGTCGTCCTTGAAGCGACGCAGCGACTCGATGGCCAGGCCATCGGCGATGACGACACCCTCGCGGATGACGCGGGCCTTCGCGTTTCGGGTGATCGTTCCGCTGCGGACGATGACACCGGCGATGTTTCCGAACTTGGAGGAGCGGAACACCTCGCGGATCTCGGCCACACCCGACTGCTTCTCTTCGAACTCCGGCTTGAGCATGCCCGTGAGGGACTGCTCGACGTCGTCGATCGCGTTGTAGATGACGGAGTAGAAGCGAACATCCACGCCTTCGCGGGCGGCACGCTCGCGGGCCTTGGCATCGGGCCGGACGTTGAACCCGATCACGATCGCGTTGTCGATCGTTGCGAGGTTGATGTCGGACTCCGTCACCGCACCCACACCACGGTGGATGATGCGCAGCTGCACCGAGTCGTCGACCTCGATCTTGAGGAGCGACTCTTCGAGGGCCTCGACGGCACCCGAGACGTCACCCTTGATGATGAGGTTGAGCGATTCGACCTTGCCCTCTTGCAGAGCACGCGTGAAGTCCTCGAGCGAGATACGCTTGCGCGCCTTCGCCAGGGCAGCGTTGCGCTCAGCAGCTTCACGCTTCTCAGCGATCTGGCGCGCGAGGCGGTCTTCGTCGGTGACGATGAACGTGTCGCCGGCGCGGGGCACCGAGTTGAGTCCCTGCACCTGCACGGGCCGCGACGGGTAGGCCTCGAGCACGGGCTCGCCGTTCTCGTCCGCCATCGCACGCACGCGGCCGTAAGCCGTGCCCGCCACGATCGCGTCGCCGACCCGGAGCGTTCCCGACTGGATGAGGACGGTGGCGACCGAACCGCGGCCCTTGTCGAGCTTCGCTTCGATCGCGACACCGCGGGCAGCCTTGTTCGGGTTGGCCGTGAGATCCAGGCCCGCGTCGGCCGTGAGAAGAACCGCATCCAGAAGATCCTGGATGTTGGTGCCCTTGGTGGCCGACACATCCACGAACATCACGTCTCCGCCGTACTCCTCGGCGACAAGACCGTATTCGGTGAGCTGCTGACGAACCTTGGCCGGGTTGGCGTCGGGCTTGTCGACCTTGTTGACCGCCACGACGATCGGCACACCGGCCGACTGAGCGTGGTTGAGAGCCTCGACCGTCTGCGGCATGATGCCGTCGTCGGCCGCGACCACCAGGATCGCAAGGTCGGTCACCTGCGCACCACGTGCACGCATGGCGGTGAACGCCTCGTGACCCGGGGTGTCGATGAAGGTGATGGCGCGTTCGATGCCCTCGTGCTCGGTCCACACCTGGTAGGCACCGATGTGCTGCGTGATGCCACCGGCCTCGCCGGCGACGACGTTGGCCTTGCGGATCGCGTCGAGCAACTTGGTCTTACCGTGATCGACGTGACCCATGACGGTGACGACGGGGGGACGGATTTCGAGATCGCTCTCGTCTTCGTCGGCCAGCTCCTGATCGAGGTCGAGACCGAAGCTCTCGAGGAGCTCCTTGTCTTCGTCCTCGGGAGAGACCATCTGAATCTTGTAGCCGAGTTCTTCACCGAGGACCTCGAAGGTTGCCTCGTCGAGCGACTCCGTCGCGGTCGCCATCTCACCCAGGTTGAACAGGATGGTGACGAGCGTGCCGGGCTGCACGGTGTAGCCGGTGATGTTCTCGATCTTGTCGGCGAAGTCCGAGATGGATGCACCACGGCGCATCCGGATCGTCTGCCCGTTACCGCGCTGGACGTTGACGCCACCGACGACCGGGGCATCCCTCATCTCGAATTCCTGGCGCTTGGCCCTGCGCGACTTGCGCTGCTTGGACTTGCCGCCACCCTTACCGAAGGCACCTGCCGTGCCACCGCCGGGGCCACGGCCGCGGCCGCCACCACCGCCGGGGCGACCTGCGAAGCCACCGCCGCCGGGGGCACCCGCACCGGGCGCGCCGGGTCGGAAGCCACCGCCGCCGGCACCGCCGGGGCGACCGGGGCCGCCGGGACGCTGCTGGAACGGGGCGCCACCGGGGCGACCGGGACCGCCGGGACGACCGGGGCCGCCGGAACGCGGTGCGCCGAGACGCGGGGCGCCGGGTCGCGGCGCCTGCGGGCGCGGGATGTTGCCGGGCGTCGGGGACGGGCGCTGACCCATGCCCTGCGCGCTGGCGAACGGGTTATTGCCGGGGCGCGGTCCTGCCGGACGCTGTCCCATGCCCTGCGCGCTCGCGAACGGGTTGTTACCCGGGCGCGGTGCTCCTCCGGGACGCGGGGGCGCCGAGGCGTCACCGGATGCTTCGGCCGCGGGTGCCGCGGGTGCCTCTGCAGCTGCGGGCGCATCTGCCGGGGCAGCGGGAGCCTGTGCGGCGGGCGCCGCGGGGGCTGCCGGTGCCGGTGCGGCCGCGGCGGGCGCCGGGGTCGCGGGCGCCGGGGCGGGAGCAGCCGGGGCGGGAGCGGCCGCGGGTGCAGCCGGCGCCGCCGGGCGCACGGGACCGGGACGACCGGCCGGGCGCGGGGACGACGACGCGGCGGCGGGCGCCGGGGCCGCAGGCGCGGCTGCGCCCTCGGCCTCGAGCGCTTGGCGAAGCTTGCGAGCCACGGGGGGCTCGATCGTGGACGAGGGGCTCTTGACGAACTCGCCGAGCTCTTTGAGCTTGGCCAGCGCGACTTTACTGTCGACGCCGAGCTCGGAAGCGATCTCGTGTACGCGTGGTTTGGAAGCCACAATTCTCCTGTCTGGGTCCACCCAGGCAGGGCAGACCGTTAGTCGCGGACGGGACTCATTCTGAGCCGTTCACTTTGTTTCCATAGCCGTTCAGCCTGTTCTCTAACGTCTGCGTGTCGAGTGGCCCCGAAGCACGTAGTGCTCGTACGAACGCGCGGCGCCGCAGAGCGGAATCCACGCAGGCGGGTGTCTCATGCACCCACGCACCCCGACCCGGCATCGACCCACGCTCGTCTGGGACGAGATGAGAATTGATGGAAACGACCCTGAGAAGGGCCGACCGGGGGGCACGTGCGCGGCATCCGACACACGTCCGTACAGGTTCCATCTTACACCTCCGAGGCCCCGGTCGTTGAGCGAGCGTAGCCCCGGTCGTTGAGCGAGCGAAGCGAGACGAAACGGCGACGTGGGAGATTTCGTCTCGCTACGCTCGCTCAATCTGGAGTCGTAGCGCATCAACGCGGCTTCGCCACATTGATCCCCTACGACTCCAGGATGCTGTCGGGCTGAATGTCGATCTTCGCGCCGGTCAGCTTGGCCGCGAGCCGCGCATTCTGGCCCTCTTTGCCGATCGCCAGCGACAGCTGATAGTCGGGAACGAGAGCACGAACGGCCTTGGTCGAGGCATCCAGAATGAAGCTCGACGTGACCTTCGCGGGAGAGAGCGCATTGCCGACGAACTTGGCGAGTTCGGGGTCGAAGTCGACGATGTCGATCTTCTCGCCGCCGAGCTCTTCGGTGACGGCGCGAACGCGACGCCCCATCTCGCCGATGCACGCACCCTTGGCGTTGATCGAGGGATCGTTGGCTCGCACCGCGATCTTTGTGCGGTGGCCGGCCTCGCGCGCGAGCGAGATGATCTCCACCAGCCCGGACGCGATCTCGGGAACCTCGAGCGCGAACAGCTTGCGCACCAGACCCGGGTGCGTGCGCGACACCGTGATCGAGGGCCCTTGGGACCCTTGCCGACGCTCGTGACGTAAACGCGCAGACGCGAGCCGTGCGGGTACGCCTCGCCGGGCGACTGTTCTTCGGGGGGCAGGATGGCCTCGACCGAGCCGAGATCGACGTGAATCATGCGCGGGTTGGGTCCCTGCTGCACGACACCGGCGACGATGTCGCCCTCTTTACCCTTGAACTCCCCGAGCACCGCGTCATCCGCGATGTCCCGGAGCCGCTGGCCGATGACCTGCTTGGCGGCGAACGCGGCGATGCGACCGAAGTCGTCGGGAGTGGTCTCTTCTTCGCCGATGACGGCGTCGTCGTCGTCCGTCACGGGAATGAAAACACCGACATGGCCGGTCTTCCGGTCCATCACCACACGGGCACCATCCGGCGCCTCGCCCGAGGGCGACGTGTGCTTGCCGTAGGCGGTCAGAATCGCCTGCTCGATGATGCTCACGAGTTCGTCGAAGGGGATTTCCTTCTCCCGCTCGATCGTCTTCAGCAGTCCGAGATCGATATCCACGGAGACCTCCCTATTCAGCTCTCGTCAACGCGTCACACGCGTCGACATCCCGCCTACTTTACCGGATGTCATCACGAGAAGCCGGTGCGGATGAGTGCGGCGCCGCCGCATCGTTGCTACAGTCCGGTGCATCCGCACGCGGCCGCACTCTCGGGCAAGGTAGCCCCGTTCGTGTTGCGACCGTTGTGAACTCGAAATGTAGGCGAAACGCGCTTCGGCTTTCATCAACCTGACGAAAAGCTGAAGAAACCCTGAACACGGAAAGCGGTCGATCTATGGACATCATGGCGTTCCTGCAAAGCATCTTCCTTCAGATCGACTTCTTCACCTGGGGGTGGTCGCTGATTCCGATGCTCGTCATCTTCGGCATCGTCTTCACGATCTCGACGAGATTCATCCAGCTGAAATACTTCGGGCGCATGTGGCGGGTCCTCGGCGGCGGCGACAAAGTGGCCGATCCCGACCAGATCAGCGCGCGCCAGGCGCTCGTCGTCTCGATCGGCGGTCGCGTCGGCGGCGGAAACATCGCGGGCGTGGCGGTCGCGATCACGCTGGGTGGCCCCGGCGCCGTCTTCTGGATGTGGATGATCGCCCTCGTCGGCATGGCGACGAGCCTGATCGAGTGCACGCTGGCGCAGGCATTCAAGCGCCGCATGCCCGACGGATCATTCCGAGGCGGGCCAGCCACATACATCCGTCACGGCCTCGGCAAGAGCTTCCAGTGGCTCGTGATCATCTACGCGGTGAGCCTGCTGGCCTCGTTCGCTCTCGGGTTCAACGCCTTCCAGGCGAACACGGTCGCGGGTGCGGTGGAGAACACCTTCTCCATCGATCGTTGGATCACCGGGATCGTGATGGCCGCGCTCGCGGGCGTCATCGTCTACGGCAGCATCCAGCGCATCGCGAAGGTCGCCGACGTGATCGTGCCCGTCATGGCCATCGTCTACCTGCTGATGGCTCTCATCGTCATCGCCGTCAACATCACCGAGGTCCCGGCCATGATCTGGACGATCCTCCAGAACGCCTTCGGCTTCGAATCCGCCGTCGCCGGCGGAATCGGTGCGGCAATCGCCAACGGACTGCGGCGCGGCCTCTTCTCCAACGAGGCAGGTCTCGGTTCGGCTCCGAACGTCGCGGCCACCGCCTACGTCAAGCACCCGGTCAGCCAGGGCATCACCCAGATGCTCTCGGTGTTCGTCGACACGATGCTGGTCTGCTCGGCGACCGCGTTCGTCATCCTGCTCAGCGGTGCCTACGTTCCAGGAAACGAGGAGGTCGACGGCATCGTGCTCACCCAGACAGCCCTGGCCGACAGCCTCGGCGACTGGACCCTGTATGTTCTGACGTTCTCGATCCTGCTCTTCTCGTTCAGCTCGATCATGTACAACTACTACCTCGGTGAGACGGCGCTGCGAGAACTCACCAAGAGCAACATCGCCACCCACATCCTCCGCTGGGCGGTCATCGCGATCGTCCTCATCGGAGCGATCGCTCCGGGAGCCACCGCGGTGTTCTTCTTCTCCGACCCGCTCATGGGAGTGCTCGCGGTCGCGAACCTCATCGCGATTCTGGCGATGCTGCCCACAGCACTGCGATTCGTGTCGGACTACGTGAGCCAGGTGAAGGCCGGAGTGGACCGACCGGTATTCAACGTCGCGGAGTTCGCCGACCTCGACCTCGATGTCACGGCATGGGAAGACGTCGACGTGGACACAGACGTCGTCAAGGAGAAAGTCCGCAAACGATAGGGGCACCGCCGCCCTGGTGTCCTGAAGGTGTCCATCGGCTCGGCCGGCCAGACCTAGGCTGAGCCGATGGACACCGATGCCCCGAAGCGCGTTGCGCGCGAGGCGACGACTGTGCCGTGGTTCCGCGGCCTGGCGCGGCTCGGATATGTCTCGAGCGGCATCGTGCACGGCTTGATCGGCGCCATCGCCCTGATCGTGGCTCGCGGGGGCGATGCAGTGAGCGATCAGACGGGCGCGCTGCGGGCCATCGCCGTGCTTCCCCTGGGGTTCACGCTGCTCTGGATCATCGCCGCGGGATTCTTCGCCCTGGCCGTCTGGAAGATCGCCGAGGGCGTGCTGGTCTACCGCGAGAATCCGGTGCAGAGATGGGGCGGACGCGTGGGCCAATGGGGACAGGCCGCCGTTTTCGCCGTGTTCGGCACCGTCGCGGCCGCCATCGCACTCGGCGCGCAACTGAGCAGCGAGCGCGCGGCGGAAGCACTCAGCGGCGGAGTCCTGCGGATCCCCGGTGGGGCATTCCTGCTCGTCGGAGTCGGCATCGGCGTCGGCATCACCGGGGTTTCTTTTCTCGGCATGGGCGTGCGGCGCAGCTACCGCACGCAGGTCTCGGTTCCGGACGGCTGGCTCGGCACCCTCGTCGACGCCCTCGGGATCGTCGGGTTCGTCGCCAAGGGCATCGCCCTCATCGCGATATCGGTGCTGCTCGTGATCGCCGCGATCCGGGACGAGGCGAGCACGGCCGGCGGTCTCGACGGCGCGCTCGGGGCTCTTCTCGCGCTCGCCCTCGGGCCATTGCTCGTCGGTGCTATCGGCGTCGGTTTCATCGCCTACGGGATTTTCTGCTTCTTCCGCGCGCGCTACGCGCGCCTGTGATCCTGGCTCCGGCGATCCTTAGCACGCGCGCTGGTCGGCGTCGAGACCCGCGCTTCCCCTGCGTGAACGGCTCCGGTCGCGCGTAGCCTCGGGGGCATGGCCCCTGACGTCGCAGACTCCGCCGAGCAAACGGCTCGCAAGGCGGCATCCCATCCCGCATTCCGCACCCTCGCGCGGACCGGCTACGCCGCCAACGGTGTGGTGCACATCCTGATCGGCGCGATCGTGCTCGCGGTCGGCGCGGGTGGAGGTGGCGAGTCCGACCAGACCGGAGCTTTCCGCGCGATCTCGGAAGCACCCCTGGGGTTCGTCGCCCTGTGGATCCTGACGATCGGGCTCGCCGCCCTGGCCCTCTGGTACGTCATCGAGGGCGTCCTGGTCGACGAGGATGACGCGCGAAAGCGTTGGGCGAAGCGCATCGGCGAGTGGGCGAAGGCGATCGTCTACGCCGCGATCGGCTACAGCGCGGCCTCGGTCGCCCTGGGTGCCGGGTCGAGCGGTGACGAGAGCGCACAGGACGCCAGCGGCACTGTCCTGTCGCTGCCCGCCGGTCCCCTGCTCCTCGGCGTCGCCGGCATCGTCATCGTGGTGATCGGGGGCGCGTACGTCGTGAAGGGCGCGACACGCAGCTTCCGAAAGAAGCTCCGGATGCCCGGGGGCACTGCCGGACGCGTCGTGACAGCCCTCGGCGTCGCGGGCTACATCGCGAAGGGTGTCGCCCTCGCGATTGTCGGTATTCTGGTCGTCACGGCGGCGGTACAGGTTGATCCCACCGAGGCGGGTGGGATCGACGAGGCGATAGCTTCACTGGTCGCGCTCCCCTTCGGGCCCTGGCTCGTAGCCGCGGCCGGCGTCGGGTTCATCGCGTACGGCGTCTACTGCTTCTTCCGCGCCCGCTACGCGCGTCTCTGACCACGACGGGGACGCCGGTCAGGCCGGGCAGTCATTCGCCGCGGCCGTGACGGGCACGCCATCGAATCGCGCCTGCGTCCAGCGCATCATGGTCGAGAGCAGCGGCGAACCGGGCAGCATCGGGCCCGTGTGGTCCATCCGATCGAACACGCGCACCTGCAGGGCCTGCCCCTCGGCGCATCGTTCTTCGACGAAACGCTCGTACAACATGGACGGGATCACCTCGTCCCGGCCTCCCCACGCCACGAGCACCGGGGATGTCCAGGGTCCCGTCGCCGAGTTCTGCGCCAACCGCTCGCCCAACGCTCCCGCCGTCAGGTCGGTGTCGTAGAGGGGCCGATCGGCCGAGACCCCGAGCGCGGCGAGCACCGACACGACGACGCCGGGCTCGGTCGGGCAGCGCTGTGTCATCTCACGCACGATCGAGCGCCCGCCGGGCGCGACGTAGTCCGAGATCTCGACATCGGGATACGTGTCGGCGTAGGGCACCAGCACCCACGAGATCAGCACCGACAGGATCGCCGAATCCTGAGTCCGGGCCAGCTCCGCGGCGAGGGCCAGGGGGTCGGCCGCGGGCGAGATCGCCACGGTCCCCTGCACGCTCAGTTCGGGTGCGTACTCGGGCGCGACCTGACTCACCCAGAGCGCGGCATGGCCGCCCTGCGAATGCCCCCACACCACGACCTCCGGCGAAAGCCACATACCGTCCGCGTCGTCGGCCGCACGCACCGCGTCGATGGCCGAGCGAGCCTCACCCTCACCGATCAGGTAGGGGAAAGTACCCGGTGCACCCTGACCCGTGTAGTCGGTCGCGACGACGACCCAGCCCGCCGCCAGGGCGCGATCGATCGCGGGGATCGCCCATCGTGTCGCCGAGGCATCCGCGAGGCTCGGGGCACACCCCCGCGCGACGCCGGTGGTGCCGTGATTCCAGATGATGACGGGGCGCGGGCCCGGGGGCATCTCGGTGGGCGAGATGACCAATCCGCTCGCCAGCGCACGGTTTCCGAAAGTGTCCGTTGTGCTGTACAGGATGCGTCGCACCTCGCCGCCGACCGGGGTGCGTCCGTTGTACGCACCCTCGCGCAGCAGCGTGCCGGGGGCGGTCGGGGGGCCGTCGGGGGCGTCGTAGAAAGCATCGACGACGGGCGCGCCGTCGGCCAGCCACGTGCTCACCCACCAGGACCCGCCCGCGAGCCCGAGCAGCACTGCTGCGAGCGCGTACCGGCCGACCGCCGCCCAGACGATCCCGCGGCGGTTTCCGGTCGTCTCACCGGGGCGCGCAGAACGTCCTCGAATCCGCCGCGACGCGCGCCAGGTCAGGACCGACCCGAGCACCAGCGTCCGCAACCCGAATGCGATCGCCACCACGAGCAGGGTGACATCCGGCCACAACAGGGCGAGCAGGCCGAAGACCACCTGCGCCGCACCCGAAGCGCCGGCCAGCACCCTCTCGCTCACCCGCCCGCGGAACAGACCGATGAACGCCCCGAGCCCGCCGAGCACCAGCAGTCCAGCGATCAGCTCGGGCAACAGGTCGAGATTTCGTCCGAGCCAGAACAGGATCACGCCACCACCGATGATCCACAGGACGGCGAGGAGGATGTTCGCCCGGCGGGGAACGTCGCGTGGCGCGATCAGGTCCATCGCACCGGAGGCGATGGCGCTGATCCCGATATAGATCGCCAGGACCCACAGCGAGGTCAACGGGCGGGTGACGATGAAGACGCCGAGCACCATCAGTCCGAGTCCGACGACGACGCCCACCCACGCGGGCGCGCGGCCCACGAGCCGGCCCACCCCGCCGCGTCGCGGCACGGGCGCGCGCGGGGCCCTCGGCTCGTCAGTCACTCGGGCAATGCTAGATCGACTTCCGGCGTACCGGCCTCAGGAGGTGAGGGCAGCGACCGCGTCGGCGACCGACACGACCTCGCGGTCACCGGTGCGGCGGTCCCACAGCTCGACCTGGCCCTCAGCGGCACCGCGGCCGACGATCAGGATCCGGGGCACACCGATCAGCTCGGCATCGCCGAACTTCACGCCCGGTGACACCTTGGGCCGGTCGTCGTAGAGCACATCGAGTCCGGCGCCCTCGAGCTCGTCGGAGATGGATGCCGCGAGGTCGAACGCCACGGCATCCCGTCCCGTCGCGACGACATGCACGTCGAACGGCGCGACGGAGGCGGGCCAGATCAGACCCTTGTCGTCGTTGCCCAGCTCGGCGATGATCGCGAGGATGCGCGTCACGCCGATGCCGTACGAACCCATCGTGACGGTGACGAGCTTGCCGTTCTCGTCGAGCACCTTCAGGCCCAGCGCCTCGGCGTACTTGCGGCCGAGCTGGAAGACGTGACCGATCTCCATGCCGCGTGCGAGATTGACCGGGCCAGAGCCATCCGGAGCCGGGTCACCCTCGCGCACCGAGGCGACCTCGACGAAGCCGTCGGCGACGAAGTCGCGGCCCGCGACGAGCGAGTGCACGTGCTTCTCGTGCGCGTTCGCGCCCGTGATCCATGAGGTGCCGTCGACCACGCGAGGGTCGAGAACGAAGCGAATGTTCGTGGCGGATTCCGCGCCGAGGATCGCTCCCGTGGTCGACCAGGGGCCGATGTAGCCCTTGACCAGCAGCGGATGCTTGGCGAAGTCGGCCTCGGTGGCGGCCTCGACCGCGGCCGGTGCGAATGCGACCTCGACGCGCTTGTCGTCGACGTCGCGGTCACCGGGCAGGCCCACGACGACCAGTTCGCGCGTGCCATCGAGGTGCGTGAGCGCGAGCACCACGTTCTTCAGCGTGTGCGCGGCGGTCCACTCCCCCGACGCGGGTGCGTCGAGGTGCGCGTTGGCGTGGGCGACGAGCGTGGCGATCGTCGGCGTGTTCGGCGAGTCGAAGATCACGGGCTCGGGCAGGCCGTCGAACGGGATCGGCTCGGGCGCGAGCGTCGTGAAGGCTTCGACGTTGGCGGCATAGCCACCGTCCGAGCGGACGAATGTGTCCTCGCCGACCGGGGTCGGGTGCAAGAACTCTTCGCTCCTCGAACCACCCATGGCCCCGGCATCCGCCTGCACGATCACGTACTCGAGGCCGAGGCGCGAGAAGATGCGCTCGTACGCATCCCGCTGCGACTGGTAGCTCGCGTCGAGACCGGCGTCGGTGTAGTCGAAAGAGTAGGCATCCTTCATCGTGAACTCGCGGCCACGCAGCAGGCCTGCGCGGGGCCGCGCCTCGTCGCGGTACTTGTCCTGGATCTGGTAGATCGACAGCGGCAGGTCCTTGTACGACGAGTACAGGTCCTTCACGAGCAGCGTGAAGACCTCTTCGTGCGTCGGCGCGAGCAGATAGTCGGCGCCCTTGCGATCTTGCAGGCGGAACAGCGCGTCGCCGTACTCCTCCCAGCGGCCGGTGACCTCGTAGGGCTCGCGCGGCAGCAAGGCCGGGAAGTGCACCTCGTACGCTCCGGCATTCGCCATCTCTTCGCGAACGACGGCCTCGATCTTGGCCTTGACCTTCAGCCCCAGCGGCAGCCAGGCGAAGACACCGGGCGCCTGGCGCCTGATGTAGCCGGCGCGAACGAGCAGCCGATGGCTCGTGACTTCTGCGTCAGAGGGGTCCTCACGGAGTGTGCGGAGGAAGTAGTGCGAGAGACGGGTGACCACGATCGTCCAGTCTAGGCGCGCGGATGCCCGGGGCCCTTCGCCGCGTTCTGCCTATCCCCGCGCCCGGTCCGCGCAGCGCCGCTGGATCCGCTCACCTGGCACTTGTTGTTGGCTCGTGGCGTCCCATCCCGCAACGACTGCCAGGCGAACGGATCCGTGGGCCGGATAGGCTCGCCCGCGTGTGCACCCGCATCTTCTGGAACGACAATCCCATCGCCAAGACCGTGGCACGGTGCATGGACTGGGCCGTCAGCGACGAACCGGAGCTCTGGTACATCCCGGCCGGACAGCAACGCTCGGGCGACGCTGGCGAAGGATCCCTCGCCTGGGTCTCGCAGCACGCCACTGTCGTCGTCAGCATGTGGGGCATCGGCACGGTCGACGGGCTGAACGACGCAGGTCTGGCTGCTCACGCGCTGTACTTGGATCCCGAGGATGTGTCGTTCCCCGCCGCCGACGAACGCCCGACTGTCGCCCACACGATGTGGGTCCAGTACCTGCTCGACAACTTCGCCACCGTTGCGGATGCGATCGCGGCCGTGGAAGACATCCGGATCGTCGCTCCCCTACTCCGCGGCGAAACCTTCGGCGTGCACATCGCCCTCGAGGACAGCACCGGCGACTCGGCGATCATCGAGCCGCTCGGCGGGCGGATGGTCGTGCACCACGGACCCGAATTCACGGTGATGGCCAACTCGCCGACACTCGACCAGCAGCTCGAGAACCTCGCGCGCTATCGCCCGTTCGGTGGTGAGCTTCCTCCCCCGGGCGACATCACCTCGCCCGACCGGTTCGTGCGCGCGGCATACTTCCTGCACTATCTGCCCGAACCCGCAAGCCTCGACGAGGCCGTCGCCGGGGTCGTGCAGCTGATCGCCAACGTGTCGGTGCCCTACGGCGCGCCCTACGCCGATGGCGGCGTGTACCCGACCTGGTGGCGCTCGGCGGCGGACCTCACGAACCGCACATACTTTTTCGGCTCAACGCGGAGTCCGGGCATCTTCTGGATCGACGTGCCCTCGCTCGCGGGCACCACCGAGGCGCTGCGTCTCGACCCGCGCGACACATCACTCGTCGGCGACCAGACATCCCGTCTAGCGCCCGCCGCCCTCCGCTACTGAGCTCGGCTACGTCGAGCTGTCACAAAACGCTCCATACATCGAACGGATGCAGCGGTTCGTGACGGCTCGCCTACTCGGGACACTGCAGCGCGGCCAATAGCGCAACGTCCATCCCCGCGCAACGGGTGCCCGGATGATCGCGCTCAGAGCACGCCTGTGACAGGTTAGAGAGGTGGTTCATTGCCTGCCTGCCACCCCGCACGCGTAGGACCAGCGACGACCGCACCCGAGTGAGGACGAACGTATGACTGCCGCCGCAGAGCCCGCCCCCTATACGGCCTCGATCCCGATCATGACGCAGGAGCCGTTTCCGGATACGCCGGGCAGCCCCGAACCGGAATGGTTCAAGACCGCCGTCTTCTACGAGGTACTTGTGCGCTCGTTCAAGGACGGGGATGGCGACGGCACCGGAGACTTCCGCGGGTTGATCGACAAACTCGACTATCTGAAGTGGCTCGGCGTCGACTGCCTGTGGGTTCCGCCGTTCTTTCCCTCGCCATTGCGTGATGACGGGTACGACGTGGCCGACTACACCGGCGTTCTGCCGGAGCTCGGCACGGTCGCCGACTTCCAGGAGTTCCTGAACGCGGCGCATGAGCGCGACATCCGCGTGATCATCGACTTCGTCATGAATCACACGAGCGACGAGCATCCGTGGTTCCAAGCCAGCCGCAACGACCCGGATGGCCTGTACGGCGACTTCTACGTCTGGAGTGACACCGACGAGCTCTACGAGGAAGCCCGCATCATCTTCGTCGACACCGAACCGAGCAACTGGACGTGGGATCCGGTCCGCAAGCAATACTTCTGGCACCGGTTCTTCTCGCACCAGCCCGACCTCAACTTCGACAACCCGAAGGTGCATGAGGCCATGATCGACGCCATGCGATTCTGGCTCGATATGGGCCTGGACGGCTTCCGACTCGACGCCGTGCCCTACCTGTACGAGCGGCCGGGCACGAACGGCGAGAACCTTCCCGAGACGCACGAGTTCCTCCGCAAGGTGCGGGGGATCGTCGACACCGAGTACCCAGGTCGGGTGCTGCTCGCCGAGGCGAATCAGTGGCCGGCCGACGTCGTCGATTACTTCGGAGATCCGGATGTCGGGGGTGACGAGTGCCACATGTGCTTCCACTTCCCCGTGATGCCCCGCATCTTCATGGCGGTGCGCCGCGAGTCGCGGTTCCCGATCAGCGAGATCCTCGCCGAGACGCCGTCGATTCCGTCCGGATGTCAGTGGGGAATCTTCCTCCGAAACCACGACGAGCTCACGCTCGAGATGGTGACCGACGAAGACCGCGACTACATGTGGAACGAATACGCCCAGGACCCGCGGATGAAAGCCAACATCGGCATCCGTCGGCGTCTCGCTCCCCTGCTCGACAACGACATCGACCGGATCGAACTGTTCACCGCGCTGCTGCTGTCGCTGCCCGGGTCCCCCGTCCTCTACTACGGCGACGAGATCGGGATGGGCGACAACATCTGGCTCGGCGACCGCGACGGCGTCCGCACCCCGATGCAGTGGACATCCGATCGCAATGCCGGGTTCTCGACCGCGAACCCGGGCAAGCTCGACCGTCCGATCGTCCAGGACCCGGTCTACGGATACCTCGCGGTCAACGTCGAGGCTCAGCAGGAGGACCGCTCGTCGCTGCTGCACTGGACGCGCCAGATGATCCACGCCCGTAAACGCCATCCGGCATTCGGGCTCGGCAGCTTCAACGATCTCGGCGGATCGAACCCGTCGGTGCTCTCGTACTCCCGAGAGCACACGAACGATGACGGTACGGTCGATGTGATCGTGTGCGTCAACAACCTGTCCCAGTTCCCCCAACCCGTCGAACTCGATATGCGCCGCTTCGAGGGAATGGTGCCCGTTGAGCTCATCGGTGGCGCTCCGTTCCCCCGGATCGGCGAGCTGCCGTACCTGCTGACTCTCGGCGGCCACGGGTTCTACTGGTTCCAACTGCACGAGCCGGCGACCGAGTCGGAGGAGGTGGGGTTGCTGTGAGCGACATCGGTTACGCCCTGTTGGAGGGCTATCTCGTACGAACACGTTGGTTCGGCGGCAAGGGACGCCCGTTCCGGGTCTCGCAGGCTCGCGTGCTCGCTGAGCTTTCGGCACCCGAGCGGCCGAAGGTGACCGTGTACCTCGTGTCCGTGGAGTACGACGACGAGGTCGGCGGCACGGAGCTGTACCAAGTACCCCTGGCCGGCTACGGCGACATCGAAGACCGCATCGGCCACGCGTACGTCGGCGCGATCGAGGTCGACGGTCACCAGCGGCACCTCTACGACGCGGTGCACGACCGCGACGCCATGGCGCTCTGGCTGGACGCCTTCGTAGCCGCCGAAACGAGCGGCCAGGCCGACGCAGGTGGGTTGCGATTCCATCGACTGCCCGGCGGCGAGCCCCTCGATCCCGAGCTGCGCCCCTCGCCGATGACGGGCGAGCAGTCCAATTCGTCGGTCCGGTTCGACGAGACCGCGATGATGAAGATCTTCCGCAAGCTCAGTCCGGGCGTGAACCCCGACATCGAGATTCACGAGGAACTCACTCGGGGCGAGTCGGAGTACATCGCCGAGCTCTACGGGTGGATCGAGGCGACGGTCGACGGCGAGGTCTTCCAGCTGGCCATGCTGCAGGAGTTCCTCCGCACCGCCACCGACGGATTCGAGCTCGCGATGGCGAGTGTCCGCACGCTGCTGGCAGACCTCGAACAGGGAGTGGATGACTCGGGTGGCGATTTCGCGGGAGAGGCCGCGCGCCTCGGCGAAGCCCTCGCCAAGGTGCACGCGGTGCTTCGCGAGCGTTTCCCGTCAGATCGGACCGGGCAGGAGGCCACCGCGGCTCTCGCGGCTGCCATGACGGAGCGTCTGGACCAGGCCCTCCGGGTGGTTCCCGAGATCGAGCCTCACGCCGATCGACTGCGCGCCGTCTTCGCGGACGTCGCGGCGCTCGACGGACTCGACGTGCAGCGCGTGCACGGTGACCTGCATCTCGGTCAGACGCTGCGCACGTCACGCGGTTGGCGCCTCGTGGACTTCGAGGGCGAGCCAGGCCGGCCCTTCACAGAGCGGGCGCTGCCCGATTCGCCGTGGAGAGATGTCGCCGGCATGCTGCGTTCGTTCGACTATGCGCCCGGTGTCGTGGAGATGTCGTTGGCAGGCACGACCCGGATCATCGATGAGGAAGAGTGGGCCCTGCGGGGCGAACGCTCGAGCGAGTGGTCTTCGCGGGCACGCACTCACTTCGTCGACGGATACATCGCGGCTCTGAGTCCCCCGGAGGCCGACGAGGCCGACGAGGCCTCGAACGATGGCGGCGACACTCCGCGAGCCGAAGACGAGGCCAGCGCCCACGAGCGCCGCGTGCTGCTCGCGGCATACGTCGCCGATAAAGCCGTCTACGAGGTCGTCTACGAAAAGCGCAACCGCCCCGCGTGGGTGGGAATCCCGCTGGCCGCGCTCGCGCGCATCAACGCGGAGTAATTCGCCACCAGACCGGGTGGCCCGGCTCTGAGGTGGCCCGGCTCAGGGCTACCTCGGGTCAGGGCTGCCCGCTCAAGATTGCCGGGTCAGGCGGTGATGACCTGGGCCGTCCCAGGCGCGGCACCGGGGCCCATTTCATCCGCCAGACGGTTTGCCTCTTCGATGAGCGTTGCGACGATCTCGGACTCGGGGACGGTCTTGATGACCTGCCCCTTCACGAAGATCTGGCCCTTGCCGTTGCCTGATGCGACGCCCAGGTCGGCCTCGCGGGCCTCGCCGGGGCCGTTGACGACACAGCCCATCACCGCGACGCGGAGCGGGACGGTCATGTCCTTGAGCCCCTCGGTC
This sequence comes from uncultured Actinomycetota bacterium, assembly GCA_963740165.1. Classification (GTDB taxonomy): domain Bacteria; phylum Actinomycetota; class Actinomycetes; order Actinomycetales; family Microbacteriaceae; genus Microbacterium. Next base: position 369,274 of record CAVUDC010000004.1, read on the forward strand.
ACGTCGTCGGCGAGCGTGTAGACGTCGACCTGCGCACGCCCGCAGGACGGGCACGAGACGATCTCGAGCTTGCGCTCGCGCAGGTTCAGCGACTGCAGGATCTGGTGGCCGACCTTGACTTCTTCGGCGGGCGGGGCCGAGAGCGAGACACGAATCGTGTCGCCGATGCCTTCCCCGAGCAAAATGCCGAACGCCGTCGCCGACTTGATCGTGCCCTGGAAGGCGGGGCCGGCCTCGGTAACCCCGAGGTGCAGCGGCCAATCGCCCATCTCGGCCAGGAGACGGTATGCCTTGACCATCACGACGGGGTCGTTGTGCTTGACCGAGATCTTGAAATCGTGGAAGTCGTGCTCTTCGAAGAGGGATGCTTCCCAGCGCGCGCTCTCGGCGAGCGCCTCGGGCGTCGCCTTTCCGTACTTCTGCAGCAGGCGCGGGTCGAGAGATCCGGCGTTCACGCCGATGCGGAGTGAAACTCCGGCGGCCTTCGCAGCCGCTGCGATCGAGCCGACCTGGTCATCGAACTTCCGGATGTTGCCCGGGTTGACGCGCACGGCGGCACAGCCCGCGTCGATCGCTTGGAAGACATACTTCGGTTGGAAGTGGATGTCTGCGATGACCGGGATCTGGCTCTTCTTCGCGATGATGTGCAGCACATCGGCGTCATCCTGCGACGGGACGGCGACGCGCACGATCTCGCAACCGGATGCGGTCAGTTCGGCGATCTGCTGGAGCGTGGCGTTGATATTGGTCGTCGGCGTCGTGCACATCGACTGCACACTGACCGGCGCGTCGCCACCGACGAGCACCTTGCCGACGCGGATCTGTCGACTCTTGCGACGAGGCGCGAGAACATCCGGCACTTTCGGCATTCCGAGATTCACTGCTGGCACGCACCCAGCCTACGCGGATACGACCCCGCCGGGTCGGGAGCGAGATTCAGGAGATGCGCTTCATCTCGCTCTGAATCTGGCCCTCGGACGGCCCTCCCGCCGCGGGACCGAAGGCCCGAACGCCCGTGAATGCAACCCCGATGGCGATGCCGACGATCGGCCAGATCGGCCAGAATCCCTCGAACCCTCCCCCGGGTCCGCCCGAGAAAGCCCAGATGAGGATGAAGAGGACGCTCAAGATCAGCCAGGTGATGAGGGACTGCCAGAAGTGGTTCTTGGCTTTCAATCGGTTGATGGCGCGTGCGCGCAGATCGTCGCTCATGGCGAAAGCATAGGGCCGTAGGGGCGCCGCCCGGAAGAGCGGTGGCCCGCGTCCCGCGTGCTATCGTGACGGCATGTTCGCGAACCGTTCCTGGTGGCCCGCCTTCTAGGCGGTGTGTTCGCGTTTCCACGAATCCAGACCGCCCGAGTGGCGGTCTTTTCGTTTGAGCGACCGCCCCGCCGGGCCGAGCCGAAGGACCCACGATGACCGGCCATCGCCCCCCTAGTGATGCGGACGGCAGCGAGCTGCTGAAGCGTCTGCGCGATTCCGCAGCCGACCGTCCCCTCGTCCTGATCGCGCGCGACGGCGCTGATGTCGAAGTCCTCACGGGCACCGTCGTCGACGTCGAGCTGCTCGCCGACATCCCGCTGACGGATGCGGGGGGCGCACCGCAAGAGGTCCTGGCCCTGGTTCCGTACCGGCAGGTGCGCGAGCGCGGATTCGAATGCCACGACGACGGAGCACCGCTTCGTTGCATCATCGTCACCGAGCGCGGCGTTGTGTCCCGAGACGACGCGATGCGCGTCCTTCCCACCGCGCCGGTGCCTCTGCACGACACCGGCTTCGACGTCTCCGACGAGGACTACGCCGAGATCGTGCGCGACGTCATCGCCGACGAGATCGGACGCGGCGAGGGAGCGAATTTCGTCATCCGCCGTGACTTCACAGCTCGTGTCGAGGCCGACCCGCTCGAGACCGCCCTGACCTGGTTCCGCGCGCTACTCGAGCACGAGCGCGGCGCGTACTGGACGTTCGCGATCGTCACTCCCGGCCATGTCGCCGTGGGCGCGAGCCCTGAGGCGCACGTCAGCGCCAGTAACGGCGTCGTCACGATGAACCCCATCTCGGGTACGTTCCGCCACCCCGCGGGCGGCTCGACGCCGGAGGCGCTCACCGAGTTCCTCGAAAACACGAAAGAGACCGAAGAGCTCTTCATGGTCGTCGACGAAGAGTTGAAGATGATGAGCGCCGTCTGCTCGGATGGCGGACGCATCACGGGTCCGCATCTGAAAGAAATGTCCCGGCTGACGCACACCGAGTACATGCTGCGGGGCCGGAGCACGCTCGATCCTCGGGACATCCTGCGCGAGACGATGTTCGCGCCGACCGTCACGGGTTCGCCGATGCAGAACGCGTGCACGGTGATCCGCCGACACGAGACGAGCGCCCGGGGTTACTACTCCGGTGTCGCCGCCCTCTTCACCCCGAACGGCGACGCACACGATCTGGATGCGCCGATCCTGATTCGCACGGCCTACCTCGTCGATGGGCGCCTGCGCGTGCCGGTCGGTGCGACGCTCGTGCGCCACTCCGACCCGGATGGCGAGGTCGGCGAAACGCACGGCAAGGCCGCGGGTCTGCTCGGTGCGATCGGCGCGGTTCCGCGCGAGAGTGCGCCAGCACCCGTTGCGGATCCGGACGCCCCGACGACGCCCCGCGCACCGCTGGCCGACGACCCCGCGATCGCGACGCTGCTCGCCTCGCGCAACTCGCGGCTGGCTCCGTTCTGGCTCAACCCGCAGGACACCGACGCCCCGGGGCCCTTCACCGGGCGCACCGCGCTGGTGGTCGACGCCGAGGACCGGTTCACGACGATGCTCGCCCACCAGCTGCGCCATCTCGGGCTGACCGTGCGCATAGAGCACTGGTCCGAGGTGACGGATGCCGAGGCATCCGACGCCGAACTCCTGATCGCCGGCCCCGGTCCGGGCGACCCTCTCGACGACAGCCCCCGGATGCACCGCATGCGCGAGATCGTGTCGGCTCGGCTGGCTTCGGGACGTCCGCTGCTCGCAGTGTGCCTGAGCCATCAGATCCTCGCGCACACGCTCGGGATGACCCTCGCCCCGCTGGCCCGGCCACACCAGGGCCTGCAGCTCAGCGTCGACGTGTTCGGGCAACGCCCATCGATCGGGTTCTACAACACGTTCACGGTCAGCGTGGAGCCCGGAACGACGCGGCTCGGGCAGACCGAGATCGCGGCGGACCCGGCATCCGGCGACGTCTATGCGATGCGCGGCCCGGGCTATGCCTCGGTGCAGGGCCATCTCGAGTCGATCCTCTCGCGGGACGGGATCGAGACCCTCGAGCGCCTGATCGCTCAGGCCTTCACCCCCGTCGACGCCTGACCTCGCGGGCGCTGAGCCCCCGGAGGAGCACCTGCTGGGCCGCACTGCCCCTCTGATCTAACCTGGGGCGCCAGAATCACCCTGGGGCGCGAGCCCCCGCGCCCCAGGGTGATTCTGGCGCCCCAGGTTGCGAGGTGACCACCAGCCAGGGAGCGTCGAGGGGACGACAGGCTCAGGGAGCGTCGAGGCGACGACAGGCTCAGGGAACTGCAGGAGCGCCGGATCGTCAGTTGAACAGCTGAATCGGATTGAACACGTCGGCGAGCAGCAGCAGCGCTCCCATCCCGATCAGCAGAACCACGACGACGAACGTGACGGGCACGAGCTTGGTCGCATCGACCGGCTTCGGCGGCGGGCGACGGAACAGGCGCGCCGACGCCTTCTTCACGCCCTCCCAGAGGGCGACGACGATGTGACCGCCGTCGAGCGGGAGCAGCGGCACCAGGTTGAAGACGAAAAGCGCAATGTTGAGCGAACCGAGCAGGCCGAGCAGTACCGAAACGCGGCTCAGGATCGGCGCGTCCGTCGAAGCGACCTCGCCCGCGATCAGACCCACACCCACGACGCTCATCGGTCCGTTCGGGTCTCGCTCACCACCGGTGAACAGCGCGACGCCCGTCTCGTAGAGCTTGACCGGCAGCTGCGCGACGATACCGACCACGGCACCGACGTTCTCGATCGCGGCCTGTGGCCCTGTCCAGATCGGTTGGCTCTGCAGTTCGTTCGCCGGAGTGATGCCGACGAAGCCGACATCCTGAGTCTCCGCCACACCGTCCGCATCGACCACGGGCTGCCCGGTGTCGTCGTAAACCGGGCGCTCGGCGAGCAGGGGCGTGACCGCGAGGGTCTGCTGTGCACCGTCCCGCTCGATCTCGAAGTTCAGGCGCGTGCCGGGGTTGTCGCGGATGATCGCGGATGCCTCATCGAACGTCGCGACGGGTGCTCCATCGATCGAGAGGATGCGGTCGCCGGGAAGGATGCCGGCTGCCGCCGCGGGGCTCGCGGGGTCGTCCGGTCCGCACTCGGTCTGTTCGGATCCGGCCGCGACGACGCACTCGCTGACGGCCGCGACCGATGTCGAGGCGCTCTGCACGCCGATCCCGCTGAAGACCAGCATGAAGAGCAGGATGGCGAGCAGCAGGTTCATGACGGGCCCGCCGAGCATGATGATGATGCGCTTGTAGACGGGCAGGCGGTAGAAGGTGCGTGTGTCGGCGGTGCCGATCATCGTCTCTTCGTTGGCGACGCGTGCGTCCTGGATCATCGCCGCGAACATCCCCGCCGTGCGGCCCTGGCGTGGCGGCGCTGCTGCTCCCCCGCCGTCTGCATCCTGAGCGCCCACTCGCGTGACCTCGGCCTCGCGTTCGGCGGGCGTCGGGGGGTACATGCCCGACATCGAGATGTACCCGCCGATCGGAAGGGCCTTGATGCCGTACTCGGTCTCGCCGAACTTCCGCGACCACAGAGTGGGGCCGAGCCCGATCATGTATCGGCCGACGCGCACGCCGAAGAGCTTGGCCGGCACCAGGTGCCCGACCTCATGCAACGCGATGGAGATCGCCAGGCCGACGACGATGACAAGCAAGCCAATGGCGAAAGTCAGCACGGTCACGGGCCTACGCTACCGCCGGTTGCTTGGAGCGCGCCCCGAGGCTCGTATGCGTGCGGCCGGAGGCGCGGGAGGACGCCGCTAAAGTCGACAGAGCACCAACGAACGAGCGGATCGGGGCCGGGCATGCGCACACGCCAACTGCGCGCGCTCCGCGGGGCATCCGCCGCCACGATCGCCGTTCTCTTCGCCGCCGTCTCGCACACCATCGCTGGCGGTTCCGCACCGAGCTTCGCTGTCCTGCTCGGGGTATCCGCTCTCGCCTGGCCGATCACGACCGCGCTCGTCGGTCGGGGGCTCCGTCCGGTCGGACTCGCGTCGGCCGTGGTCGTCACGCAGGTGGCCCTGCACACCGTCTTCGCACTGACCTCGGGCTCCGGTGCGCCCGCGAGCGCAGCTCCGCAGAGTGGGGCCCTGCACCAGCACGGTCAGATCGTCGTAGATGCCACCGGGTCCGTCGCGCAGCTCGTGCTCCCCACTCCCCCCATGCTGGCCGCGCACGCTCTCGCCGCGATCGCCTCGTTCGTCCTGCTGCTCGCCGGCGAACGGATGCTGCGCGCCATCGCCGCGTGGACCCTCCGCCTGCTCGGCCGCGCCACCGCCACGGTGGTCGGTTGGGCATCCGTTCCACGCGCGACCTTCGCGGACGCGCCCGCACCTCTCGTCCGTATGGCCCGCGGTGTGGTTCGCCGCCGTGGGCCACCTCTGCAGTGGGGCGACGCCAGCGTCGCATGATCCGCCGGGCAATCCGCCCGAGCGTTCCCCACGAATCCGTCGTACCGGCTCATCGCCGCGCGGCGTCCACAGAGAGAACTTCGAACATGAACGGCACGACCCCTGCACGTACCCGCCCCACCCGCCGCCGCTTCGGCGCGCGGGCCGGAGCCGCGCTCCTCGCTTCGGCGGCCCTCGTCCTCGCGGCGCCCCTCGCCGCGCACGCACATGTCACAGCGACACCGGATACTGCGCCGACTGCGACCGCCGGCGGCTACGGCACACTGACCTTCGCCTTCAGCCACGGGTGTGACGGTTCGCCGACGACAGCACTCGAGATCACGATCCCCGAGGGGATGTCGTCCGTCTCGCCGACGATCGCCCCCGGATGGGATATCGACGTGCAGCGCGACGGAGAGGACGGTCCTGTCTCGCTCGTCACCTACACGGCACAGGAGCCCGTCGCGGACGGACTGCGCGCGACCGCCGTGCTCGGCGTGCAGTACGCCGAGGACACGGCGGGTGAGACGCTCGCATTCCCGATCAACCAGGTGTGCGAGGTCGGTAACACCGACTGGGCCGAGATTGCGGAAGACGGAGTCGACCCGCACTCGCTCGACGCTCCGGCGCCCACGGTGACCGTCGGCGAGGCGACCTCGGACGAGCACGGCACCGGCACCTCCGACAGCGAGCACTCCGACACCGACGAGCACGCCTCCGACGCTGAGGCCGCGACGGAGGCAACACCTCTGCCGATCGTGCTCGGTGGCGCGGGACTCGTGCTCGGCGCGGGCGCCCTCGTCGTCGCCCTGCTGGCCTTCCGTCGCGCCCGCAGCTGATGCGGTTCGGCCCGGTCACCACGTCCCGCGTGGTGACCGGGCCGAGTGCGTGCAGACCGAGGCATCCGTCCACTCGTCTGATTAGATGGAGGCGCCATGACGACACCCGCCTCTGAATCATCGTCTGACTCGTCCCCGGGTGCGTCGCGGCTTCCGCCGGTGCTCCGGCCCGAACGCCCGCCCGTCCGCTCCCTGCAGGCGCTCGCCGATCGGTACGCGACTACCGTGCACGGTGACATCGCCGGCACATCGGTCTCGGGCATCACCCTGGCAACCGCCGACCTACGCCCGGGCGAGGCGTTCGTCGCGATCCGGGGCGTCAACCGGCACGGTGCCGAGTTCGCCGCGCAGGTCGCTGAGAAGGGCGCTGTCGCGGTCATCACCGATGCCGCGGGCGCTGAGATCGCAGCCGACGCCGGTTTGCCGATCATCGTCGTCGAGAACCCCCGAGCCCTGCTCGGCGATCTGTCGGCCTGGGTGTACGGCACCGGCCCCGGCGACGACCTGCCGATCCTGCTCGGCACGACCGGCACGAACGGAAAGACCAGCACGTCACACCTCCTCGCGGGAATCCTCGAGCAGCTCGGGGTGGTCGTCGGGCTCAGTTCCACGGCCGAACGGCACATCGCCGGAGAAGTCATCGTTTCGCGGCTCACGACGCCCGAAGCATCCGAATTCCACGCCCTCCTCGCTCTGATGCGCGAACGCGGCGTCGAGGCCGTCGCCGTCGAGGTGAGCGCCCAGGCCCTCAGCCGTCATCGCGTCGACGGACTCGTCTTCGACGTCGCGGCATTCACGAACCTCACGCACGATCACCTCGACGACTACCCCGACATGCGGGCTTATCTCGAGGCCAAGCTGCCACTCTTTCAGCCCGACCGCGCCCGGCGCGGCGTGGTCTCGCTCGACTCGGCCGCGGGCGCCGAGTTCGTCGCGAGCTCGGGCATTCCCGCCGTCACGATCGGCACGCCAGCCATCGCCGCGGATCCCGAGGCTGCCGCGGCGGCCGACTGGACCGTCACGATCCACGACGAGACGCAGGCGGGTACCCGGTTCACGCTCTCAGGTCCCGACGGCGACCTGACCACCGTGGTACCCGTGATCGGTCCGCACATGGCCGCGAACGCGGGCCTCGCGATCGTCATGCTGCGCGAGGCGGGGTATCCGTGGGATCGGATCGTCGAGGCCCTGGAACGCGACGGCACCATCCACGCCTACCTCCCCGGGCGCACGGAACGCGTATCGGGAGACCGCGGACCCGCGGTGTTCGTCGACTTCGGACACTCCCCCGACGCATTCGAGAAGACCCTCGCCGCGGTGCGCCGTGTCACGCCCGGCAAGGTGCTGATGCTGTTCGGCGCCGACGGCGACCGCGATGCCACCAAGCGCCACGACATGGGACGGACTGCGGTGCAGGGCAGCGACATCCTCGTCGTGACCGACCACCACCCGCGCTTCGAGGACCCGGATTCGATCCGCGCGACCCTGATCGAGGGGGCGCGACGCGCGCGACCGGATGCCGAGATCCACGAGTACTCACCGCCGGAGCGCGCCATCGACGCGGCGGTCGACATGGTCGGCGAAGGCGACGCGATCCTATGGGCGGGCCCGGGGCACCAGGACTACCGCGACATCCGAGGTGTCCGAACCCCGTACTCGGCGCGGGAGCTGGCAAGGCGGGCGCTCAAGGCGCGCGGTTGGCCCGTGCCGGAGCCGCACTGGCCGGTCCCCTACCCCGACTGAGAGCGTGGGAGATCAGGATGCAGCGGCGATCGCGGCATCCGCCGTTCGGCGCGCCCAGGCCTCGGCATCCGCGAGGCTCTCCCTGGTCAAGGCATCCGGCGGCTCGTGTGCGTCCACGACGCGCGCCACGGTGTCGACGATGCCGGTGAATGCGAGGCGCCCCTCATGAAACGCATCCACCGCTTGCTCGTTCGCCGCGTTGTATACCGCGGGGTACGCGCCTCCCGCGCGGCCGACCCGCTTGGCGAGGGCGACAGCGGGAAAGGCCTTCTCGTCGAGCGGCTCGAACGTCCATGACGTCGTCGTGGTCCAATCGAGCGGACGGCCGACGCCGCCCACGCGGTCCGGCCAATCCAGCCCCAGCGCGATCGGCAGGCGCATGTCGGGCGGCGACGCCTGCGCCAACGTCGAGCCGTCCACGAACTCGACCATCGAGTGCACGATCGACTGCGGGTGCACGACGACATCGATCTCGTCATACGGGACATCGAACAGCAGGTGAGCTTCGATGACTTCCAGACCCTTGTTGACGAGCGTCGCCGAGTTCGTCGTCACCATCCGACCCATGTCCCAGGTCGGGTGAGCCAGAGCCTCGGACGGGGTGACATTCTCGAGCTCGGCACGGGAGCGGCCGCGGAACGGGCCTCCGGATGCCGTGAGCACGAGCCGTCGCACCTCGTGCGCCGCCCCGGCGCGCAGACACTGCGCTATCGCGGAATGCTCAGAATCAACGGGCACGATCTGACCGGGCGCGGCAACTCGCGACACGAGATCTCCCCCGACGATCAGCGACTCCTTGTTCGCGAGCGCGAGCGTGCGACCGCACTCCAGCGCTGCGAGGGTTGGCCCGAGGCCCACCGAGCCGGTGATCCCGTTCAGCACGACATCCGTCTCGACGCTGCGCACGAGCGCCTCGGCCTCGTCCGCTCCCAGGGCGGTATGCTCCACCCCGAACTCGGCGGCCTGGGCCTCCATCGTCGCGCGATCCGTGCCGGCGGCGAGCCCCACCACTTCGAACCGTCCCGGATTGGCACGCACGACGTCGAGCGCCTGCGTGCCGATCGAGCCGGTGGATCCGAGGATGATGATGCGGCGCATTCGGTCAGCCTACCGAGCGGGCAGAGCAGGCCACTTCGACAGGCTCAGTGACCGTGCCGGTCGCTGACCGCGCTGCAGCTCAGTGCCCGCAGCGCAGCGACCGGGCTGTCAGCCCGCGGCGCGCTGCGTGGCGAGGATGTCGACGACGAAGACGAGGGTCTCGTTCTGAAGTTCGTTGCCCTCGACCGCGCCGTAGCCGAACTCGGGCGGGATCACGACGACAACCTGCGAGCCGACAGCCTGCCCCTCGAGCGCCTGACGGAACCCGTCGACGACTCCGGTGGTCGTGAAACTCGCGGGCGCCCCACTCTCCCAGCTGGAGTCGAAGACCGTGCCATCCGACCACTTCACGCCGGTGTACTGCACCAGGACGGTGTCGCCCGAGTTGACGGTCGCACCATCACCCTGCTTCAGCACCTCGATGTCGACGGTCGTGGGCGCATCCCCTCCCGGGAGGGTGATGGTCGGTGCGCCGTCCTCGGCGAGTTCGACGGCCGGAAAGCCATCCACGGGCGACTGGTCGGCGCCCCACGCGGCGAGGGGGGTCACGCCGAGCACATCGACGACGTACACCTCAGCACTCACGGCCTCGCCCGAGGTCGAGTCCTGGCTCGCCGGGAACGTGAGCACGAGGCGCGAGCCGATGTTCGCGCATCCCATGATCTGACCGAAGTTCGAGTCGCTCGTGACGGCGGCGGGCAGGATCTCGCCCTCCACGTAGCCGACGTCGCCGAGACGCTCGCCGGTGTCGGCCGAGAATGCGCTCAGCGCGTACTGGACGTAGTCGCCCTCTTCAAGCGGGTCGCCGTCACCCTCGGTGATGACCGTCCGCTCCAACTCGGGAACCTCGAGTCCCGTCGTGAAGGTCGCGGTCGATACCGTGCCGGCATCGCCTTCGACCGTCACGGCCTCGGATGCGTCGCCGGAGGGCGCAGCAGCATCGCAGAGCGACCCGGTACCGGAAGCGGCGGCATCGGGCGTGCCCGCGCCGGAGCAACCCGCCAGGACGATGGCGGACAGGGCGAGCGCCGACAGGGCGACGAGCGGGCGAATGCGCACGGATAGACCTCGATGCTGTTCGGGGAGAGACATCCATCCTGACGGAGGTTTCTTTGACTCACCTGAACGCCCGCACACGCGTGCTCGCATTCCCTGGCGTGCATGCTTACCGGTATAGCCTCGGGCAATGACCTCCGCAGAACCGGAGCCCACCGGCGCGCCCGCAACTGGCGAACTCGCCCACGGTGAACCCGGGATGAGTTGGACCTATCGACTGGGTCGCACGTTCGTCGCCCCGCTCGCGCGAATGGTCTATCGCCCGATCATCGAGGGCCGCGAACACGTTCCCCGTGACGGTGCCGTGATTCTCGCGAGCAACCACCTCTCGTTCATCGACTCGGTCTCGATTCCCGTTGCGGCGCCGCGACCCGTGCACTTCTTGGCGAAGTCGTCGTACTTCGAGGGCTCCGGGATGTCCGGATGGTTCACGCGTGAGTTCTTCTTCGCGATCGGAGCCGTTCCCGTCCAGCGCGGGGCCGGTCAAGCGGCGCTCGATGCCCTCGACCAGCAGCGGGCGCTTCTGGATTCCGGCCGCGCCGTCGCCTTGTATCCCGAGGGCACGCGGTCGCTCGACGGTCGTCTCTATCGCGGTCGGACGGGCGCGGCGTTCCTCGCTTTGCAGACCGGTGCCCCGGTCGTGCCGGTGGGACTCATCGGGACGGCCGAGGTCATGCCGGTCGGCGCACGGATGCCGTCGCTCCGCGAGAGGGTGACCGTCCGCTTCGGTCAACCTCTCGACCTGTCCCACCACGGCGCACCCGAGTCTGGGCGTGCTCGCCGCGGCGCGACCGACGAGATCATGGCTGCGATCCACGCGCTCACGGGTCAAGAACTCGCGGGCACCTACAACGAGGCACCCGCGCAGGGCGCCGTCGAGAAGATCAAGCGCGTGCTGCCGCACGAGCGGCTCTGACCCGCCGACCCAACCCGACGCGCCCGACCGAACGCCGGGCGGGTCCGGGCAGCTTCAGCCCGCGACGCTGATCGTCGCCTCGTGGCGCACCGGGAAGTTGACCGAGTTCGCGATGAAACACCACTCGTTCGCGAGAGTGTGTGCCCGGTGCGCCTCATCGAGCATCGAGGCATCCGCCACCACAACGCGCGGCCGCAACACCACCTCGGTGAAAGCGCCTCCCCCGCGGCCGTCGAGCGCCATCGTCCCCTCCGCCTCGTCGGAGTAGTCGAGCACGATCACCCCGAGCGTGACGCACGCGTGGAGGTAGCTCAGCAGATGACACTCTGACAGCGCGGCGACCAACAGGTCTTCGGGATTCCACTTCGCGGGATCCCCCCGGAAGGGACGATCCGCGGATGCCTCGAGCCCGGGTTTCCCGGCGATCTCGATCGTGACCGACCGGTCGTAGTCGCGGTAGCCGCTGGTGCCCGTTCCGCGGTCGCCAGTCCAGGTCGTGGCCACGCGATAGCGGTGTTCGCCGTTCATAGGGGAAGTTTCCCATGCCTCGGGATGCTGATCGCTTACGCCGGCCGCGGAGCCCGCCGAGCGGGTGGCGCGTGGCGACGCGATTAGGCTGACCTGGTGTCAAGATCCCTCACCGTTCCGGGCGCCGTCGAACTCGCCACCGTCGATCGCGGCGGCTTCGTCGAGTCTCGGCATAGTGGCGCCGCGGTCGTGCTCTCACCCGACGGAACGATCCGTGCATCCTTCGGCGATGCGGAAGCGGCTCTTCTGCCCCGTTCGAGCCTCAAGCCGTTCCAGGCCGTCGGGATGCTCACGGCCGGCGTCGAGCTCGACGGCGAGCGCCTCGGGCTCACCACCGCGAGTCACACCGGCACGGATCGCCATGTCGGCGTCGTCCGCGCCGTCCTCGAGCAGGCGGGATTGACCGAGGATGCCCTCGGATGCCCGGCAGCCCGGGCGTCGGATCCCGAAACCCGCGACCGCCAGATTCGTGACCTCGATCCCGCGGCGCCGGTCCGGATGAACTGCTCGGGCAAGCACGCCGGAATGCTCCTGACGTGTGTCACGAACGACTGGGACACGGCGGGCTACCTCGGCCCCGACCATCCGTTGCAGCGTCACCTGCGCGACACGATCGAGCGTCTCACGGGCGAGAAGATACAGGCGAGCGTCATCGACGGATGCGGGGCGCCGGTCCATGCCGTGACCCTCAACGGGCTCGCACGCGGCATTCACCGCATGGGCACAGCGTCCGAGCGATCGCCCTTCGCCCTGCACCGTCAGGCCGCGGCCGTCGTCCGTGCGGTGCGCGAGAACCCGTGGACGATCGCCGGACCTGATCAGCCCGACACGCTCATCGCCGAGCGTCTGGGGGTTTTCGCAAAGCTCGGCGCCGAGGGCGTTCAGGTCGCGGTGGCACCCGATGGCACGACCGTGGCTCTGAAAATGCTCGACGGGGGCCAGCGCGCGGCACCCATCGTCGCCCTCACCCTGTTGCAGACGGCTGGCGCCCTGAGCGCGGCGGATGTCGCACTCGTATCGAATGACCTCCAGCTCGACATCCACGGCGGTTCCGAGGTTGTCGGCCGCATCCGCCCCACCGTCGGCGTCTCGTGACGGACGACGCGTCCGTCTGCATCTGACGTCCCGCATTCACCGCCCTCAGGAAGAGAGACCGCATGAGGATCGCCGTTCCGACCGAGGTCAAGAACAACGAGTATCGGGTCGCACTGACGCCCGCGGGAGCCCACGAACTGGTGCGTGCCGGACACGAGCTGTTGGTCCAGCGCGGTGCGGGAGAGGGCTCGTCGTTACCGGACGGCGAGTACGCCGCAGCGGGCGCAACGCTGATCGACGACGCCGACGAGGTGTGGGCCGCAAGCGAGATGGTGTTGAAGGTCAAGGAGCCCGTGGCATCCGAGTATCACCGCTTCCGCCCGGGGCTCGTGCTGTTCACCTACCTACATCTGGCCGCGGACCGTTTGCTCACGGAGCGTCTGCGCGATGACGAGGTCGTCGCGATCGCGTACGAGACCGTGCAGTTGCCGGGCGGGGCCCTCCCCCTTCTTGCGCCGATGAGCGAAGTCGCCGGCCGTTTGGCTCCGACCGTCGGAGCGCACACCCTGCTCAGATCGGAGGGCGGACTCGGCGTTCTGATGTCGGGGGTTCCGGGCACGCGGCCCGCTCGAGTAACGATCATCGGAGGCGGCGTGGCGGGCGCGAGCGCTGCGGCGGTCGCCGTCGGCCTCGGTGCTGACGTCACGGTCTTCGACACCCAGGTCGCGCGCCTGCGAGAACTCGACGACCGTTTCGCGGGGCGAGTGAAGACCGCCGCATCCAACCCGCTCGATCTCGACCGGGCAGTGATCGATTCCGACCTCGTGATCGGCGCGGTCCTGGTACCGGGCGCGCGTGCGCCGAAGCTGGTGACCAATGAGATGGTTGCCCGGATGCGTCCCGGCAGCGTGCTCGTGGACATCGCCGTGGATCAGGGCGGATGCTTCGAGGACACGCATCCGACCACTCACGCCGACCCGACTTTTCGCGTGCACGGGTCGGTGTTCTATTGCGTGGCGAACATGCCGGGCGCTGTGCCCCATACCTCGACCGCCGCGCTCGCCAACGCGACTCAGCCGTACATCCGTCAGCTCGCGGGCCGCGGTTGGCGCTCGGCGCTGGCGGCTGATCCCGCCTTCGCACACGGCTTGAACGTCGCCGAGGGGCGGATCGTCAACGCGGGAGTTGCCGAGGCGCACGGCCTGCCGCTGACGCGGCTCGAGGATATCGTCGGCTGAGCGCCCGCCGCTCGCGCCCGGCACTGGCGCGACTAGGCGAGGCCCCCGTCGATCGAACGCCCGTATTCGGCCGGGTCGTCGGGCACGAGCACCTCTGAGTCGCGGTTGAGGGTGTCGCCGCGGAAGAACGGCTTGGACCGCGGGAACGCGAACCAGATGAGCATCAGCAAGACGCCGAAGGCGAGCGCACCGATACCGAGGACGAAGGTGCTTCCGATGCCCAGCAGCGACCCGCTGTATCCGTAGTCGACGTCGTACATGTCGATGGCGGACTGAACGAACGCGTACGTGAGCATGAGCGCGCCGAGGAGAGGCAGCAGCCCCTTGTAGAAGAAGTCACGCCCCGACTGGAAAAGGTCTTTGCGGAAGTACCAGACGCAGGCGTAGCCGGTGATGCCGTAGTAGAAAGCGATCGCGAGCCCGAGCGAGAGGATCGAGTCCTGCAGGATGTTGTCGCTGATCAGTGTCATACCGATGTAGTACAGCGACGCGACAACGCCCATCACCAGGGTCGAGAAAGACGGGGTCTTGTACTGCGGGTGCACGGAGGCGAACCGACGCGGTAGGGCCTTGTAGGCCGCCATGGAGAGGGTGCCGCGAGCGGTGGGAAGGATCGTGGTCTGCGTGGACGAGACCGCCGAGATGAGGACCGCGACGACGAGCACCCACCCGAACGGGCCGAGCAGGCCGTCCTTGATTGCCAGGAAGAAGTCGTCGGCGTTGGCTTCGTTGCCGAGCCCCGTGCCGTTCGTTCCGAGACCCGCGTACATCATCGCGGCGACGGTGACGGTGACGTAGGTGACGAGCAGGATGACCGTGGTGAGCAGAGCAGCGCGCCCCGGGATGCGCTTGGGGTCCTTCGTTTCTTCGTTGAGGGCCAGGCAGGTGTCCCAGCCCCAGTAGATGAAGAGCGCGAGCAGGATCGCCTCGGTGAAGCCGGACCAGTCGGTGAAGCCCAGCGGGTTGAACCAGGCCCAGTCGAACGGCGTCGCGTTGGGGGCGGTGCCCGAGAAGAATTGCGTGAGCGCTGCGATCACGAAGATCGCCAGGGCGAGATATTGGATGGCGAGCAGAATGTTCTGCACGCGCTCGCCGATTTCGACACCGCGCCAGCTGATCCACGTCATCGCGGCGATGAAGAAAACGCCGGTGGCCGTGACGAGCGGGACGTTCTCGGAGAGCGAGCCGTCGCCGATCAGGGACCAGAAGTAGATGGCCGCGATCTGCGCGAGGTTGGCCAACACGACCATGCCGGCGACTGCCACGCCCCAGCCGCCCATCCACCCGACGAACGGGCCGAATGCCTTGGTGCCCCAGGTGAACGTGGTGCCGCAGTCGGGGACGGCTCTGTTGAGTTCGCGGTACGCGAAGGCGATGAACAGCATCGGTATGAAAGCGATCACGAACGCGATCGGGGCCTGGGCTCCCACCGCGAGCACGACGAAGCCGAGGGTCGCGACGAGCGAGTAGACGGGCGCCGTCGAGGCCAGTCCGATCACGGTCGAACCCCAGAGCCCCAGTGTGCCGGCGGCGAGACCCTTGCCTTCGGGACGGCGGAGGTCGATCGGAGTGGTGGCGGTCATGTCCACACCTTGGCCGAGCGGAAGGCTCCTGCGCAAGTAGAAATCGTGTGGGCGGTGTCCTCGTCCGTTTGCGTCTCCCTCGAAGCGTGTTCGGTCATGCGGCCGATAGCTCTCGCGTCACCCCTCCGACCCGAGCAGGTTCACGCGCACCGGGCGGCAGGCGGGGGCGCACAGCCACGCCCGTCCGATGCCGGGGCGCGCATACGGCGGCAGCGATCGCTCCCCCGCGACGGTCCGCAACTCGGTCGGGCAGTCCGCGTCGATGACCAACGGATGCCGAACGCGCAGCTCCTGCAGCAGCCCCCAGTGGGACAGCCAGTCCTCACCATCGCCCACGAGAACCTGCGGCTCTCGCGAGTCGCCGACGATGTCGGCGAGCCGGGACGCCGCGGGGATCTGTCGGAGCATCCGCACGTCGCCGCGTCCATCCCGGCGCACACGCAGAGCATCCGCAACCGTATCCGTCTGCCGCGTCACGACACCGGTCAATATCTCCGGGTTCCAGTTCGCGACCGTTGCGGGCGCAGACGACGGGCGCTCGTGGGTGCGCGCGAACTGAACGTCCCAGGTCGCCAATCGACCACGCCCGGGGGGAAGATCGGGCCGGAATCCGCCGCCTTCGCCACCCGCCGCGACATGATCCATTCGCGTGCTGAGCGCCAACAGCGCGCGCTGCGGCAATGCATCCACGATCCGCGCCAGCCGCCCGGACAGCGACCGCGCTGTGACGACGAGCCGGCCGGCGCGCGCGATCCGGTCCAGCCGGTCGCTGACGGCGACCGCGTGATCGGGCGGGAAGCGCGCGAGAAGGTCATCCGCATCATCGACGAGCCACAGCCCGGACTCCTCGGCGCTCATGAGCGTGTCCCAGGCCGCTTCGAGATCGTCGGAGACGACGACGGCATCAGCCGCCTGTGCCGCGATGAGCGCGATGATCGACGACTTTCCCGACGCGACACGTCCGACGACCGCCAGCCCACCCGCCGCCGTGAGCGTGATCGGGAATTGCCGCTGCCGGGCGGGGTCGTCCGCGAGCGCCAGGAGGACGCCCGCGTCTGTCTCCGAGTGCTCACGCAGCGTGCGCTCGCGAAGCTGTTCGAGCGTCACCGTCGGCGGAAGCGCAGGAAGCCACGGCGAGCTGGGGGGATCCTGCGAACGAGTGGCGGCCGCGACGTCTGCGAGGTCGGCGATGCTGGTCAATGCGATTCTCACGGGGTGCGGAGCCGAGTCGCCCGCGCGCCTCACGAAGGCGCGGCCGCTGCCGGGCAACCCGCCGGGCAGGCGTGACGCCGAGTCATCACCGATGATCGCGCGACTGTCGGCAGCGTCCGCCGCGCGTAGCGCTATCCGCAGCGGACAGTTCGCGAGCAATGCATCGGGCATCGCGCCCGACGCACGCTGAGATCCGAGGACGAGATGCATACCCAGCGCTCGCCCCCGAGCCGCGACATCCGCGAAGATGCGATGCAGACCCTCGTGCTCGGCGAGAAGCGCAGCGAATTCGTCCACGACGATGACGAGCCGGGATAGCTCGGCGCGCGGATCCGCGATATCCCGTGCCCCGCGAAGGGCGAGTTCGTGCTCGCGCCGACGCATCTCGGCACGAAGGCTCGCAATCGCGCGCTCGGCAGAACCACCATCGAGGTCGGTGATGACGCCGGTCACGTGCGGCAAGTCGGCGAGTGCGTCGAAGGTCATGCCGCCCTTGAAATCCGCGAGCAGAAACGTGACCTCCCGCGTCGAGTAGGCCGAGCACAGACCCGCGATCCAGGTGGTCAACAGCTCGGACTTGCCACTGCCGGTTATTCCCGTGACCACCGCGTGGGGGCCGTCCCGTACGAGGTCGACAATCACGTTCCGGTCGCCGTCTCGTCCCAGCGCCATGGAGAGGCCGCCGGGAGAGCCGACACCGGGCACGGTACGCACGGCGGAGAAAGAGACCGCCTGCTCCGCCTCGTACCGCCCGTACAGCGTCTGCCCGCGTTCCGAAAGGAGTCGGGCCATCGCGCGTGCCTGCGCTTCCGACACCGCCTCGACGGCCAACTCGGTTCGGTCCACCCCGATGACGAGCGTGGCGTCGTCGGGTTCGCGCACGTCGAGCACGGCGCCGCATCGGGGATCTATCGTCGAGCCCACACTCCCCCACGTCAGAAGAACTCCGGTCGGTGCGGGACCCGCCCCCGCGGGACTGATGACGACGCGGGTCGGAGCTTCGACGTGATTCACGATGGGCGGCAATTCCTGCGGCCCCAGGTGATGGGGCAGCCCCGACATCCATTCCCATTCGTCGGATGCCGGACCCATGACCTGGAGAGTCTCGGGCGTGTGGGCTAGGCAGAGTTGGAGAACGAGCGCGCGGAGAACGGCACGCGTCTGCGCTGGCTCTCCGCGCACCGCGATACCCGCACGCCAATCGGCCGTCAGCGGTGCATCGCCCAGATTGGCGAATTCGCGCCTCAGCCGTTCAGCCTCGGGGCGGGACGAGTCGCCCGTCAGCCGAGTCATGCTCTGCCGCACTCCCCGACCGACGACGGCGAGATCGCGTGAACCCGACGGTGCGGCTCGCCAGATCTGCTCGCCTCGGAGAGCGAACGCCGCCACATCCGGATGCTTGGCGCGCAGCTCGCTGCGTTCACGGCTCTGGCATTCGATCGCGGCGGCTTCGACCTCGGCCAGGGCTCGGGCGTACTCGGTCTCGGAGCGTGCACGCTGCCGACGCCCGCTTCGCGCATGGTCGATGAGCCCACCGAGAGCGACGAACGGGCCCAGCAGCGCGAAGAGCAGCGCGAAGGGCGAACCGATGATGGCCCACAGGGCGACCCCGCCGATGAGTGGCACGATGGTCGCCACCACCGGGAACGACGCACGGGTGGGAGCAACCGGAACGGCGGGAAGGATCAGGGGCTCGTCGAGAGGCACACTGCCAGTCAACGCGCTGCACGCCCTCGAGCCCCGCGGGATCCCCCGAGTTCGGGATCAGGAGCCGGAATCGGCCTCTGGGGAGGACTCGCCCGAGACAGGGGCCTGCGGGCGGCGCGCGGATCCGCGTTCTGCCGTATCGGTGTCGTCGTCGGTGAGGTCGAGTGGCCGTGTCCCCGGCCGGTGTACGTCGACCACGACGATCGAGATGTTGTCGCGGCCCCCGTTGTCGAGGCAGGCCTGCATCATTTGCTCGATCGCGATCTGCGGGTCTTCGTTCTCGAGCAGGAAATGACGGATGCCGAAGTCCGTGAGTTCTTTCGTCAAACCGTCCGAGCAGATGACGAAGCGATCGCCGTCCAGCACATCGAGCCGGATGTAGTCGGGGTGCACGCTTTCGCTCGGCCCGACCGCACGGGTGATCACGTTTCCGTACGGGTGGTTCTCGGCCTCTTCGGGACTGAGCCGGCCGGAGGCGATCAGCTCCTGTACGACGGAGTGGTCGGTCGTGACTTGGGCGAGCGTGCCATCGCGCAGCAAGTAGACGCGGGAGTCGCCGATATTGAGAGTGACCCACGTCGGTTCGGTGCCGGTGGTCTCGAGGAAAATCCCGGTAACCGTCGTTCCGGTGCCATCATCGGTCGCCTCCGGGTGGGCGATGATGTCCTTGACCGCCCGCGAGAGTGCCTTCTCGATCGATTTCGGGTTGATCCGACCATCCCGCACCAGATCGCCCAGACGATCGACAGCGCTCGCGCTCGCGATCTCGCCGCCGAGGTGCCCGCCCATCCCGTCCGCGACGATGAAAAGTGGATAGTCCGCCAGCACCGCGTCCTGATTGAGCTCGCGACGCATTCCCCGATGCGTGACAGCCGCCCACGAGAGCGAGAGTTCGCCACCGCCCTTGAGCGTCACGGTGCGGCGATCTGCGATCGCGTCGAATTCGGGCACGCGGTCATCCCTCCGATGGGCCAGCGACTCGGTGCGCCGAGATCACGACCGACCGCGCGCGGCGCGGCGCGGCTTACACATCCTAGTAGACCGCTCCCGACCTGCCCATTTCGCTCGGTGGGCGTGACCGTTGCTCCGAGCGGGGATGCTAACGGGACGACTCCGTGTTCGCTCTGGGCGAACGGGTGTCGTTCGCGAACTGACTCGCGGACGGTGGTGATCGACACCAGGTCGCAGACACGACGAAACCCCCGCCCAGAACGCGACGGAGGTTTCGACGGTCGTGATTACGGCCGGGGCGCGTTCGGGTCCTCAGGCGCGGCCGGCGGGACCGGGGGCGCTGCGGGCGGCGAGTACGAGCCTGCCGCCGGCGGGTAGGCACCGGGTTGTGTCGCCGGGTTCGACGGGAATCCACCCGCAGGCGTCTGGACAGGGATACCACTCCAGACCGTCTTGTCCGCGAGGAAGTTGCCCGCCCACGGAGCTGCCGGAATTGCGGTGTTCCAGCGAGACTTATCGAATGCCAGGATGCCCAGCCACACGATCGTGAGGAAGAAGTAGAGGATGAGCCAGACGGCTTCCTTCTGAAGCTTCAGTCCCACACGCCAAGCTGCCATGAGCGTGTACAGGAAAGCTGCGAGCAGGATGAGCTGACCCAGGACGGGAACCCAGCCCAACACTCCTCCGGCGAGCCACAGGACCAGCAGCCACCAGGGGTTGAGGTCGCCGAGCTTGACGAAGATGAGGGTGTTGTAGATCGGGACCCAGGCCCGCCACTTGCCCTGGACGCCCGCCTTCTCGAAGATCTTCATGAAGAAGATGGCGCCGATGATATATCCGGCGAGGGCGATCAAAAGGAACAGGGGCAGGAGGAAGAGCAGGAAGGCGAACGCCGCTGCACCGGACCCGTCGTCGTAGCTGATGCTCAAAGGCATAGTGTTATCCATCTCTCGGGGCCCGGAGGCCGCGGTTCGCAGACCCATCGGGCCCGCGTGTCACATGCTAGCGAGATCCCGAGTAAACATGCAGGAGAATCTCAGGTAATTCCCACTTTTCCCTCGACGAGCTCCCACGTGCCACCCTCCCGCGGACGCACGTCCACACCCGCGGAGTTCGCCCAGCGCGCGAACCCGGCGACGCTGCGAATGCGCGGCCGGCCGGTCGCGAGCAGCCGCGTGAGCGCACCCTTGGCGTGCTTGTTGAAGTGGTTCAGGGCGCGCACGGCACCGCCCTCGGACGCCGTGACCACCCGCAGATAGATGGACGCGTTCGTCGACGGCACCGGTCCGAGCGCGACATACGCCTCGGACCGCAGGTCCAGGACGAAGGACGCACCGGATACCTCGAGCGCCGCGGTGACCGCTGACGCCCAGTGCCGACGCAGCGGCCCGAGCGATGGAATCGACGCCCCCGCACCCAAGCGGTACGCGGGGATACGGTCGAGCGCACCCACCGGACCGAAAGGCGCGCTGTGGATCATCGCGTGCGAGCCGAGCCACCGGCGCGCCGCCGGCTCGAGCGAGTCTGCCGCGAGAGCGTCGTACAGCACCCCGGTGTAGCGATCTATGGCAGCCATCGTGGGCGAGGTGCGCAGCGCGGCGTTGACCTCGATCTCGCCCAGCTGACGGGAACTCAGCCCCAGTACACGCGCTGCCGCGACGGCATCGCCGGAAAGCTCGACGAGCGCGTTCACCGCGCCCCGCCGTTGCGGCGTGAGCGTCGGCAGCGCCAGCCGTTCCAGATCGAGCGGTGCGTGCGTGCCCCCGAGCCGCTTCGTCTCGGACGGGGGAAGCAGAATCAGCATGACGACTCCGAGACGCGGGAAGACGGATAGCGGGCTGGAACGAACGAAGGCGAGGAGCCCCTGCGGGCCCCTCGCCTTCGATACGTGCGACTTAGCTGACGAGCGCGGCGTTGCCCGCCACAATGGTGAGCACGTCGTTCTCCATCGAGAGGAAGCCGTCCTGGGCGTTCGCGAGGATCTTCGATCCGTCCGGCTGCGTGATCCGGACCTGGCCCTCTGCCAAGATCGCCAGGATCGGCTCGTGACCGGTCATCAGACCGATCTCGCCCTCGACCGTCTTGGCGATGACGAGCGTCGCCTCACCCGTCCACACCTCCGCGTCCGCGGAGACCAGGCTCACGTTGACGGGCATGCTCAGCCGTTTTCCTTCTGGATCTGCGCCCAGCGCTCTTCGACGTCGCCGATACCACCGACGTTGAAGAAGGCCTGCTCGGCCACGTGGTCGAAGTCGCCCTTGACGATCGCGTCGAACGACTCGATGGTCTCCTTGATCGGAACCGTCGAGCCCTCGACACCGGTGAACTTCTTCGCCATGTAGGTGTTCTGCGAGAGGAACTGCTGGATGCGGCGTGCACGCGACACGACGACCTTGTCCTCTTCCGAGAGCTCGTCAACACCGAGGATCGCGATGATCTCCTGCAGTTCTTTGTTCTTCTGCAGGATCTGCTTCACGTTCGTCGCGACACGGTAGTGGTCGGCACCGATGTAGCGCGGGTCCAGGATGCGGCTCGTCGACGTCAGCGGGTCGACGGCCGGGTACAGGCCCTTCGACGCGATCTCACGCGAGAGCTCGGTCGTGGCGTCGAGGTGCGCGAAGGTCGTCGCGGGCGCCGGGTCGGTGTAATCGTCGGCGGGAACGTAGATGGCCTGGAGCGACGTGATCGAGTGACCACGCGTCGAGGTGATGCGCTCCTGGAGCACACCCATCTCGTCCGCGAGGTTCGGCTGGTAACCCACCGCGGACGGCATACGGCCGAGCAGCGTCGAGACCTCGGAACCGGCCTGCGTGAAGCGGAAGATGTTGTCGATGAAGAGCAGCACGTCCTGCTTCTGCACGTCACGGAAGTACTCCGCCATCGTCAGCGCCGACAGGGCGACACGCAGACGCGTTCCCGGCGGCTCGTCCATCTGGCCGAAGACGAGCGCGGTCTTGTCGAAGACGCCGGCTTCTTCCATCTCATGGATGAGGTCGTTGCCTTCACGGGTGCGCTCGCCGACACCGGCGAACACCGACACACCACCGTGGTCCTGCGCGACGCGCTGGATCATCTCCTGGATGAGGACGGTCTTGCCGACACCGGCACCACCGAACAGACCGATCTTTCCACCGAGAACATAGGGCGTCAGGAGGTCGATGACCTTGATGCCGGTCTCGAACATCTGCGTCTTCGACTCGAGCTGGTCGAAGTTCGGAGCCTTGCGGTGGATGCCCCAGCGCTCGGTGATCTCGATCTTCTCGCCCGGCTGCGCGTTGAGCACCTCGCCGATGACGTTGAAGACCTTGCCCTTGGTGACATCGCCGACGGGCACCGTGATGGGGCCGCCGGTGTTGCGCACTTCCTGACCGCGGACGAGTCCGTCGGTGGGCTTCAGAGCGATCGCGCGGACGAGGTCGTCACCCAGGTGCTGGGCGACCTCGAGCGTGAGTTCGGTCGACTCTTCGCCGATCGTCACGGTCGTCTTGAGCGCGTTGTAGATGTCGGGGATCGCGTCGTGCGGGAACTCGATGTCGACGACGGGACCGTTGACGCGCGCTACGCGCCCGACGACCGCGGTCTCCGTCGTTTCGGCGGTGGCGGTGGGGGTCATGGTCTTCTTCTCTTTCGTGTGGGCTTATTTGCTCGAGGAGAGGGCGTCGGCGCCGCCGACGATCTCGGCGATCTGCTGCGTGATCTCAGCCTGACGCGCGTTGTTGCGCAGGCGCGTGTACGTCGTGATGAGCTTGTCGGCGTTGTCGCTGGCGGACTTCATCGCCTTCTGCGTGGCGGCGTGCTTTGCCGCAGACGACTGCAGGAGAGCGTTGAAGACGCGGCTCTGGATGTAGACGGGCAGAAGCGCGTCCAGCACCGTCTCGGGCTCCGGTTCGAACTCGTAGAGCGGGTACACCGCGCTCGACTCCGACGCATCCGATTCGACGACCTCGAGCGGGAGCAGGCGGACCGTCTCGGCCGACTGCACCATCATGCTGACGAAGCGGTTGTACACGAGGTGGATCTCGTCAACACCAGCCGCATCGCCATCCGTGTCTCCGCCGCGCCGGTAGAAGTCGAGCAGCACGGAGCTGATCTCCTCCGCCGTCGTGAACTGGGGGGTGTCCGTATCACCGATCCACTGCGCCGCGCTCGCGAGCTTGCGGAACTGGAAGTAACCAACGGCCTTGCGCCCGACGAGGAAGTACGTGACTTCCTTGCCCTGCGAACGCAGGAGAGCCGACAACTCCAGCCCTTCGCGCAGGATCTGGGAGTTGAACGCTCCCGCCAGCCCGCGGTCCGAGGTGAAGATGACCACGGCCGACCGGCGGATGACCGGGCGTTCCGTCGTGAGCGGGTGTTCGACGTTGGAGTGGGTCGCGACCGCCGAGACGGCCCGCGTCACGGCGCGCGCAAAAGGTGAGGACGCTTTGACGCGTGCCATCGCCTTCTGGATGCGCGAAGCCGCGATGAGCTCCATCGCCTTCGTGATCTTCTTGGTCGTCTGGGCAGAAGAGATCTTCTGCTTGTAGACCCGTAGTTGTGCGCCCATGGTGTCGCTGTCGCGTCTCCCTAGCCCCGGCGGCCCTTGACGATCTGCTCCTGGTTGACGTCTTCGGCCTCAGCGGCCGCGACTTCTTCGTGTCCGGGAGCGGACAGGCTCTGGCCCTTACCGCCCTGGAACTCCAGGGTGAACGCGTCGACCTGCTTCTCGAGCTCGGCGGCGGTGTCGTCGTCGAGCACGTTGGTCGTGCGAAGCGTCGTCAGGATCTCGGTGTTGCGGCGCAGGTGATCGAGAAGTTCGCGCTCGAAACGCAGCACGTCCTCGATGGCCAGCTCGTCCAGCTTGCCCTTCGTGCCGGCCCAGATCGAGACGACCTGCTCCTCCACGGGGTACGGCGAGTACTGCGGCTGCTTGAGCAGTTCGGTCAGACGCGCACCACGAGCAAGCTGACGACGCGAGGTTGCGTCGAGGTCGCTCGCGAACATCGCGAACGCCTCGAGCGAACGGTACTGGGCGAGCTCGAGCTTGAGCGTTCCCGAGACCTTCTTGATCGACTTGACCTGCGCGTCGCCACCGACACGCGAAACCGAGATACCCACGTCGACCGCGGGACGCTGGTTCGAGTTGAAGAGATCGGACTGCAGGAAGATCTGGCCGTCCGTGATCGAGATCACGTTGGTCGGGATATATGCCGAGACGTCGTTGGCCTTCGTCTCGATGATCGGGAGTCCCGTCATCGAACCGGCGCCCAGCTCGTCGGAGAGCTTCGCGCAACGCTCCAGCAGACGGGAGTGCAGGTAGAAGACGTCACCCGGGTAGGCCTCGCGGCCCGGCGGACGACGAAGGAGCAGCGAAACGGCACGGTAGGCCTCGGCCTGCTTCGACAGGTCGTCGAAGATGATCAGGACGTGCTTGCCGCCGTACATCCAGTGCTGGCCGATGGCAGAACCGGTGTAGGGCGCGAGGTACTTGAAGCCGGCAGGGTCGGACGCGGGCGCGGCGACGATGGTCGTGTACTCCATCGCTCCGGCGTCCTCGAGCGCACCCTTAACGGCTGCGATCGTGGAGCCCTTCTGGCCGATTGCGACGTACACGCAGCGAACCTGCTTGTTCTCGTCGCCCGACGCCCAGTTGTCCTTCTGGTTGATGATCGTGTCGATCGCGATGGCCGTCTTACCGGTCTGGCGGTCGCCGATGATGAGCTGGCGCTGGCCGCGGCCGATCGGGATCATGGCGTCGATCGCCTTGATGCCGGTCTGCATGGGCTCGTGCACCGACTTGCGCTGCATGACGCCGGGCGCCTGCAGTTCGAGTGCACGGCGTCCCTCGGTTGCGACCGGGCCGAGACCATCGATCGGGTTGCCGAGCGGGTCGACCACGCGGCCGAGGTATCCGTCGCCCACGGCGACCGAGAGGACCTCGCCCGTGCGGGTGACCGAGTTGCCGGCCTCGATGCCCGAGAACTCGCCGAGAACCACGACACCGATCTCGTGCTCGTCCAGGTTCAGGGCCAGGCCCTGCGTGCCGTCCTCGAACGTGACGAGCTCGTTCGCCATGACGCCGGGCAGGCCCTCCACGTGGGCGATGCCGTCTGCCGCGTCGACGACGGTGCCGACCTCGGTCGCGGCCGCGCCGGTGGGCTCGTACGCGGCGGCGAAGTCCTTCAGCGCGTCACGGATGACGTCGGGGCTGATCGATAGTTCTGCCATTGTCTTCCTCTATCTTGAGAGTGCTGTCTGGTGCGGGGCTCTCGCTCCGCGTTCCGCACGGGGTGCGGGAAATCTGGGTTCAGCCTGCCAACCGCTGACGGAGTTCTGCGAGACGCGCCGCGACCGATGCGTCGATCACGTCGTCCGCGATCTGCACGCGCAGTCCCCCGACGACCGTGGAGTCGACGACCGTGTTGAGCGACACGTCGCGGCCGTACTTGGCACTCAGCAGGCGAACCAGCTGCGCTGCCTGCGCGTCCGAGAGTGGGGTGGCCGTCGTGACGGTTGCAACCGTGCGGTTCAACTCGTCCGAAACGATCCGCATGGTGCGCGAGAGGGACTCACGGATGCGTCGCTCCCCCGGCTGCTGAACGATCGACGCGACGATCAGAGCCGTTCCAGCGCTGACACGGCCCGCGAGCAGCGTGTCGACGAGCGCACCCTTGGAGGTGGCATCACCGAGGCGGCTACCCAGCGCGAGCTCGAGCTCGGGATTCTGCGTAACCATGCGCAAAACCGAGAACAGCTCGCCCTCGAGATCGGTCGACCCCTCGGAAATCGCCACAACGCGGATCGCGAGTTCTTCGATACCGGCGATCAGATCGGCGGCCGAAGACCACCGCTGCTCAACCGCGAAGGCGAGCAGCGAGACGGTCACCGGCGCAAACGTCGCACCGAAGACATCCTCGACGACCTTCCGCCGCGACACCGTCGAAGCCGACGGGTCGGCGAGCGCACCGCTCAGGTGCGACGAAGAACCGACGACCCGTGCCGAGTGGAAGAGCTGACTCGCCACGGCGAGATCGAGACCCTTCGCACCGACAAGCTCGGCATTCGTCGCGCGCTGCGCCTGAGTGGTCGCGCTGCCCATTACTCGGCCTTCCCCGCAGCAGCCTTTTCGGATGCCTCGAGCTCGGCCAGGAACCGGTCGACGACAGACTTCGCCTTCGCGTCGTCGGAGAGCGTCTCTCCGATGACGCCGCCAGCGAGGTCGAGCGCAAGCGTTCCGACTTCCGAGCGCAGCGAGACGAGAGCACCCTGGCGCTCTGCCTCGATCTGCGCGTGAGCCGTCGCGGTCTGACGTGCGGCCTCGGCGGCCGCGGCTTCCTTCGCCTCGGTGACGATGCGCTTGCCGTCCTCGCGGGCGGCCTCGCGGATGTCTCCAGCCTCGCGGCGGGCGTCGGCCAGCTGCGCGGTGTACTCCTGGAGCGCCGCCTCAGCCTGCTTCTGAGCCTCGTCGGCCTTGGCGATGTTGCCCTCGATCGCGGCGGACCGCGCGTCGAGCAGCGCCGTCATCCGCGGAAGGATGACGCGCCAGAACACCAGCAGGACGACGACGAAGCACACCGCAGACCAGACGATGTCGTACATCGCCGGAATGAGCGGGCTGGGCGCCTCGCCCTCGCCTTCAGCGGCGAGAGTGACAAGAGCGTTCAGCATCCTGTCTCCTTAGGTCGTAAGCGGATGACTAGGCGCCGAAGATGAAGCCGGTCGCGATACCGATGAACGCAAGCGCCTCGGTGAACGCGATCCCGATGAACATCAGGACCTGCAGGCGGCCGGCCAGCTCGGGCTGACGAGCAACGCCCTCGATGGTCTTGCCGACGACGATGCCCACGCCGATGGCCGGGCCGATCGCGGCGAGGCCGTATCCGACGGTCGCGATGGAGCCGGTGACCTGGGCGAGAACCGTAGTTGCGTCCACGGGGTTGTTTCCTTTCGGTGAGGGGCGGCGTTTGCCGACCCGATTAGTGCTCTTCCGCGACCGCGAGCTGGATGTAGACCGCGGAGAGGATGGTGAAAACGTAGGCCTGGAGGAATGCCACCAGGATTTCGAAGAGGGTGAAGGCGAAGCCGAAGGCGAGCGTCCCGGCGCCGAGCAGCGACCAGAAGCCGCCGAGCGAGAAGATGAAGAACTGTGTCGCCGAGAAGAACAACACGAGCATGAGGTGCCCGACGATCATGTTCATCAGCAGACGGAGGGTCAGCGTGATCGGCCGGATGATGAAGGTCGACAGGAACTCGAGCGGGATGATGATGATGTAGAGCGGCCACGGCACGCCCGGGGGCATCAGAGAGTTCTTGAAGAAGTTGCCCGGGCTCTTGCGGACACCCGCGTAGATGAACATGACATAGGCGATGACAGCGAGCAGCAGCGGCATCGCGATGACGCTCGTTCCCGCGATATTCAGGAACGGGATGATTCCCGTGATGTTCATGAACAGGATCAGGAAGAAGAAGGTTGTCAGGATCGGCAGGAACCGGTCGCCGTCCTTACGCCCCAGCAGATCGTGCGCGATGTTGACGCGGACGAAGTCCAGACCCATCTCGACAACGCTCTGGAAGCGACCCGGAACGACCTTCATTCGGCGCGTCCCGATGACGAAGATCACTACCAACGCCACGGTGGCAAGGATCTGGATCAGGTTGATGCGCGTGAGCGCGAACCACGTTCCTTCGAAAAGAACCGCGTCAGGGAAGAAATCCCAAATAGACGGCGGATAGAATGCACCATCGTCGGTGCTTGCGGTGGCGATGAAAGTCGCGGCTTGAGTCAACTGCGCTGGCTCCAGCTTCGGGGGCACCGATCGAGATCGATGCGACGGGAATTATCAAAAGTCACCGCTGCGGTGCACATCACTGTGTATCGATTTGAGACTTCGTATCGGTAAAAGACTGCCGAAAATACGTCTTACGCCGGTGTCTGTCACGACTGTGTCTGTCACGAACCTAGGTTCAATGCACGGCTCAGGGGAACATCTAGACCCTATCAAGGATCTGGGCAGGTCACGAATCCGCAGGGGGCTTGGTGAGCGGGATCGAAGCGCCGTCCGAACCAGCGACGCTCGGCCCATTGCCCGGCCCATCCCCCGGCAACGTCACGTCGCTCACATAGGGCAGACGCATCCGGAGCATGACGACCACGTCCACAGCCAGGGAGGCGACGACTCCCGCGATCAATCCGACGAAGAAGACCGGCGGAACGATCCATTCCTGCCCCCGCAGCACGAGCAGGACGACGATGAAGATGACGAACTTGAGCAGCCATCCGCCCAGCACGATCCCGAAGAAGATCGGGACGAACAGCGGGTCGCCGTACCACCGGTTGGCGATCAGGATGCTGACGGCCGTGATGCCGAGGAACACCGCTGCGGTGAGCACGCCGGCGAGGGCGCTCCATGAGCCATCCGCCCCGGCGACGAAGAAACCGATGACCGCCCCGAGAACGGCCAGGGCCGCCGTGAGTAATCCGCCCCAGCGGAGAGTCATGGTGAGGATCGGGGTGCTCGCGACGACGCGGCCCGAAGACGGGGCGGACGGCGGGGACGGGTCGGTCATGGCAGTTCCTCCACGGGGGTCAGAATCTCGTCGGGGGCGTGGGAGCCCGCCTCGCGGCGGGGCCGACGCGAGGGCATGAATGTCAGGACCAGGCACGCAGCGGCGCCGATCACGGCGAAGACGACCCCGATCCAGTAGGAAAGTTGATTGCGTTCGGCGATGAACATCAGCAGGACGGCGAAGCTGATCACGGCCGTCCAGGCGTAGAAGATCAGCACGGCATCGCGGTCGCTATGCCCCATATCGAGCATGCGGTGGTGCAGGTGTTTGCGGTCGGGCGAGAAGGGACTCTTGCCCGCGTGCAGACGACGGAGCACAGCCATCCCGAAATCGAGCAGGGGCAGCAACACGACGACGACCGGGAGCACGATCGGGATGAACGCGCCGAGTAGTTGCGAGCGACCGATGTCCTCGGGGTCGAGAGCTCCCGGCGGAATGGCGCCCGTGATCGCGATCGCGGACGTCGCCATCAGCAGACCGAGCAGGAGAGCACCCGAGTCGCCCATGAAGAGCTTCGCTGGGCTCCAGTTCAGGGGCAGGAAGCCGAGGCACGCGCCCACGAGCACGGCGGCGATGAAGGTGGCGAGCGAAAAGTTGTTCGTCGCGAACTCGCGCAGCAAGAGATAGGAGTAGACGAAGAACACTCCGTTCGCGATCAGGCACACACCCGCGACGAGGCCATCCAGTCCATCGATGAAGTTGACCGCATTCATCACGATGACGATCGAGAAAACGGTCAGGGTGAAACTCACCCAGCTCGACCCGACCGTCAACCCACCGATCGGCAGCGAATAGATCTGCAGTCCCCCGACACCCGCGATCAGGCCCGCCGCGAGAAACTGCGCGCCGAGCTTGATGAGCCAGTCGAGGTCCCACAGGTCATCGAGGACGCCGACGATGACGATCAGCAGCATCGCGCCGAGGATGCCGTAGATCTGCTGCGGGACGAACCAGAACGGATTGAAGAAGTCGTTGGCGCGGGATACGACGAACGCCGCGAAGATGCCGAAGAACATCGCGACCCCGCCGAGCCGAGGTGTCGGGGTCTTGTGGACATCGCGCTCCCGGATGCCGGGGTAGAGCTTGAAGCGCATGCTGAGCTGCCACACCGCCCACGACAGGACGAACGTCAGGAACGCCGTGAAGAGAATCGTGAAGATGTACTGCTTCACGCGGCAGCATCCGGTTCGAGCACGTCGCCCAGCAGCTCGCGCAACCGTTCAATCGAGATGGCGCCCTCGCGAAGAACGTGCACCCGCGCATCCTCCTCCCGTCGGACCACGGCCGTCGCGTCGATGATGGTCGAGGACACACCTGTGCTCGAGGGCCCATCGTCGAGATAGACCTTGACGCTCGAGCGCAGCATCCGCTCGGCCTCGAGGACGGAGGTCGCGGCCGGGCGGCCGGTGAGGTTGGCGCTTGAAACCGCGAGAGGCCCGGCGTCCTGGATGAGGTCGAGGGTGACGCGGTTGTCGGGCATCCGCACGGCGACCGTGCCGTGCGTCTCGCCGAGGTCCCACGCGAGCGACGGCTGGCTGGGTAGCACGATGGTCAGCCCCCCGGGCCAGAGCTCCTCGATCAGCTGTTCGATCGGCTCGGGGACCTCGCTGACGAGAGCGGCAAGCATGGACGCGCCCGAAACGAGCACGGGCGGAGGCGACTGGCGACCGCGTCCCTTGGCTGCGAGCAGGGCCGCCACGGCGGCTGGGCTGAAGGCATCCGCCGCTACGCCGTATACGGTGTCGGTCGGCAGCACCACGAGTTCGCCACGCGCGATCGAACGTCGTGCGTGCCGCAGGCCCGCGAGGAGCTGCGCCTCGTCGCGGCAGTCGAAAATGTCGGACATGTCCCGCCAAGTCTACGGCGGGCACGAGTGCTGCCATTCTCGGCGCGAGGGTCAGGGGCGGAGAGCGGTCGTCGCGCGGTCGCGCATCGTCAGATCCGGATGCGTCGCTGCCGCGCGCCATCCGTCCGCCGCGAGGATGTCGCGCACGGCAGCCCCCTGCCACTCGCCGTGCTCGATCACGACCGTGCCGCCGGGATGCACGAGGCGCAGGGCGGCTCGGCTCACGCGGCGCACCACGTCGAGGCCGTCGGGCCCACCATAGAGCGCGGCCTCGGGGTCGTGGAAGCGAACCTCGGGGTCGCGCGGGATCGCGTCATCCGGCACGTACGGAGGGTTCGAGACGACGACGTCAACGGTTCCGTTTAGGTCGGGGAGCGCCGTGTCGAGGTCACCCCGGACGATCCGTGCGTTGGTCGCACCGACGAACTCGGCGTTGCCCTTCGCCCAGATGAAGGCGTCCGGCGACTTCTCGACGCCGTAGACGATCGCGTGCGGCACCTCGGTCGCAAGCGCCAGCGCCAGCGCACCGCTCCCTGTGCCGAGATCGACCGCGATCGGCGCCGGTGATGCCGCAGCCCAGAGCGAGTCGATGGCGAACTGCGCGACGATCTCGGTCTCGGGTCGAGGCACGAAAACACCGGGACCGACCCGCAATACCAGACGGCGGAACGGGGCAAGCCCCGTGAGGTGCTGCAGCGGTACCCGCGCGGCGCGGCGCTCAACGAGAGCCTCGAATGCCGAGGCATCCTCATTCTCGATCTCATCGCCCCGGATACTGGCAGCCTGCACTCCCCCGCGACTCGTGCCGAGCACGTGCGCCGCAAGCAACTCGACATCGACGCCCGGATCGGCGATGCCCGCCGCCGCGAGTCGCTCGGCGGCCTCGCGCAGAACGGTCGCGAGCGCACGCGGAGAAGAAGAGTTTTCGATGGGAGGCATGAGCGTCCCCACATTACCGGCGCCCCTCCGTCCTGGCCGCGGATCCGCGGATTCGTCACAATCGCGCCGAGCCCGATGGGCCTCGCCTAGGCTCGTGGAAGTGCGTCGACGACGACGCCGAAGCTTCGATCCATCCCGTGACATCCCGTGACATCCCGTGACATCCCGAAAGGCACGCCCATGGCCGGCATCCACTCAGACATCACGTCCGCATTCGGAAACACCCCACTCGTCCGGTTGAACCGGGTCACCGAAGGGCTCGGCGGCGTCGTGCTGGCGAAGCTGGAGTTCTACAACCCGGTCTCGAGCGTCAAGGACCGCCTGGGCATCGCGATCGTCGACGCAGCCGAGGCATCCGGCGAGCTGAAACCCGGCGGGACCATCGTGGAGTCCACGAGCGGCAACACGGGCATCGCGCTCGCCATGGTGGGCGCCGCCCGCGGATACAAGGTCATCCTGACGATGCCCGCCTCGATGTCGAAGGAGCGGCGCACGCTGCTCAAGGCCTTCGGCGCCGAGCTCGTCCTCACCGATCCGACCAAGGGGATGTCCGAGGCCGTCAACATCGCCAAGCAGATCGTCGCCGACACACCGGGCGCGATCTGGGCCCGCCAGTTCGAGAACGAGGCGAACCCCGCGATCCACCGCAAGACCACCGCCGAAGAGATCCTGCGCGACACGGGCGGCGACATCGGATACTTCGTGGCCGGCATCGGTACGGGTGGAACCATCACGGGCGTCGGGCAGGTACTCAAGGAGCGCGTGCCGGGTGTCCAGATCGTCGCCGTCGAGCCCGCGGACTCCCCCATCCTGACGAAGGGCCACCCCGGACCCCACAAGATCCAGGGCATCGGCCCGAACTTCGTGCCCGAGATCCTCGACCGTGACGTCATCGACGAGGTCATCGACGTCTCGTTCGAGGACACCCTCGAGGTGGCCCGCAAGGTCGCAACCGACGAGGGCATTCTGGTCGGCATGTCGAGCGGGGCCGCCATCTGGGCCGCCCTGCAGATCGCGGCACGGCCGGAGGCCGCCGGCAAGAACATCGTCGTGATCGTGCCCGTCGGCGGGTGAGCGCTACCTCTCCACGGCTCTGTACGAGCACCTGCGCGAGGATTGACGTGGGCCTTCGTTCCGCCTGGCTGACGATCCGAGAGGATGTCACCGCCGCTCGTCTGCGGGATCCCGCCGCACGCGGGGATCTTGAGATCGCGCTGCTGTACCCGGGCCTGCACGCCATCTGGGCCTACCGCATCCATCACCGCCTCTGGCTGCGCGGCGCGAAGTTCTTCGCGCGTGCACTGTCGCAGGTGACGCGGTGGCTGACCGGGATCGAAATCCACCCGGGTGCTCGTCTCGGTCGTCGCTTCTTCATCGACCACGGCATGGGTGTCGTGATCGGTGAGACCGTCGAAACCGGTGACGACGTCATGCTCTACCACGGCGTGACGCTCGGTGGCCGTCAGCGCGAGGGCGGCAAGCGGCACCCCACGCTCGGCGACCGCGTCGTGGTCGGCGCGGGTGCGAAGATCCTCGGGCCCGTCGTGATCGGCGACGACTCGGCCGTCGGGGCGAACGCCGTTGTGACCCGCGATGCACCCGCGAACTCGGTGCTCGTCGGCATACCCGCAAAGGCACGTGCCCGTCGTCCGGGCGAGGACACGCGGGCACTCTTGACAGCCCCCGAGTATTCCATCTGACGCAGCGGGACGCGACCGCGACCATCCATGGAGCCGCGCGATGCACCTGAGCGACACGCGCGGTGATATACCAGTTCGCGCATGTTCCCGATAGCGTGAAACGGTGACCTCGCCGACTCCCGCCGCTGCCCCGCCGCCACCAGCCGCTTCCCGCGCTCTCGCCATGCAGCTGAACGGCCTCGTCAAGCGCTTCGGCGACAAGATCGCCGTGGATAACCTCGACCTTGCCGTACCCGAGGGCTCGTTCTATGGACTCGTGGGCCCCAACGGAGCCGGCAAGACCACCACACTGTCCATGGCCACGGGACTCCTGCGCCCGGATGCCGGTCGCGCATTCATCCACGGCGTCGATGTCTGGGCCGAGCCTGTCCGCGCGAAGGCCATGATCGGCAACCTCGCCGACGGCGTGCGCCTGTTCGACCGTCTCACCGGCGAACAGCTGGTGACGTACACGGGCATGATGTTCGGGCTCACGCACGCGGATGTCGCGGCGCGCACCGCCGATCTGCTCCGCATCATGGACCTCACAGCGGCCGCCGGCACACCCGTCGTCGACTACTCCGCCGGTATGACCAAGAAGATCGCCCTGGCCTGCGCCCTCGTCCACGCCCCCCGCATCCTCGTCCTCGACGAACCGTTCGAATCGGTCGACCCGGTGTCGGCGGCGAACATCGAGGACATCCTGCGCGATTACACACAGGGCGGCGGCACGGTGATCGTGTCGAGCCACTCGATGGACCTCGTCCAGCGCATGTGCGACCACGTCGCCGTCATCGCGGCAGGTCGCGTGCTCGCCGCAGGCACGGTCGCCGAGGTGCGCGGCGACGCGACGCTGCAAGACCGATTCGTCGAGCTCGTCGGCGGCCGACACCACACGGAGGGACCCGAGTGGTTGCGACTCTCCTGAGGATCCGCTTCCGGGTTCTCGGCAACACGCTCTCGCGCCATCCGTGGCAGCTGGTCGGGTTCATCTTCGGCGCGCTCTGGGCGGTGGGCGCCGTGGCCATGATCGCGCTCGGCCTGCTCTTCGTCGGCACCCTCGGTCTCGAGGTGACGCGGCTCGTCCTCATCGCCGGCGGCAGTCTGCTAACCCTGGGATGGGTGCTCGCACCCGTTTTCGCGGCCGGGATCGATACGACGCTCGACCCCTCGCGTCTCGCAACGTTTCCCCTGACGACAACCCGCATGATGGTCGCCCTGACGGCAGCGGGTGCGACCGGAATCCCCGGTCTCGCAACGATTCTCGGTGGTCTCGCGAGTCTCGTCGCGTGGTGGCGCTGGCCGATCGCCCTCGCGGCGGCGGTCATCTGCGTCCCGCTCGGCATCCTGATCTGCGTCGTCGTCTCACGGACTTTCGCCTCGATCGCGGCCGGACTGACGGGAGGCCGGCGCATCCGTGAAATCGTCTGGATGCTCGCGTTCATCGTCCTCATCCTCGCCGGTCCGATCATCGCCGGCATCGGTTCGCTCCTGCGCGCCGCGAGCGGCCCCTCCGATGACATGACTGCTCTGTCTGGTGTGCTCGAGGCGGTGTCCTGGACACCCCTGGCGGCCGCATGGTCGGCCCCGGGCGATCTGGCATCCGGGGCGCCTCTCGTCGCCGGCGCGAAACTGCTGATCGCGCTGGCGACGATCGCGCTGCTGTGGTTCATCTGGCACCGGAGCCTGTCGGCATCCCTCATCGCACCTCCCGCTCGGGGCGGCCGCAAGGTCGCCGCGGGGAAGATCGGATGGTTCGGGCGTCTGCCCACCGGCGGCACCGGAGCCAGCTGGGCACGATCGTTGACCTACTGGATCCACGATCCCCGCTACCTCCGTCAGCTCATCACCGTTCCGCTCGTGCCGGTGCTCGTGGTGTTCTGGGCTCGAGGCGACACGACCAACACCTTCATCGCCTTCAGCGCGACGTTCGTCGCGTTCGTCCTCGGCATCGTCCCCTACGCGGATGTGTCCTATGACGGCACGGCCTTCGGCACGATCGTCGCGACGGGCGTTCGCGGTCGTCAAGACCGTCTCGGCCGGATGCTCGCGGCCGCGACCGTCGGGCTTCCGCTGGTAGTCCTCACGGCGATCATCACGATCGCCATCACCGGCGATTGGAACTTGGCGCCCGCGATCGTCGGGTCGGCAATCGGCATGCTGCTCACGGCATACGGCGTGTGTGCGGTGAGCTCGGCCTACCTGCTCGTGCCCGTGCCCGCGGCGGGCGACAATCCGTTCAAGCGCGTGCCCGGAGCGACGTTCTCGATCTTCCTCGGCTTCCTCGCCGTGTGGATTCTCGCCGCGGTGCTGGCCGCGCCCGAGATCATCCTGGCCATCCTGACCGTCACCACGGGCGATGCACTGTTCGGTTGGCTCGCGCTGCTCGTCGGTGTGGTGCTGGGCGTCGTGTTCTTCGTCCTCGGCGTCGGGATCGGCGGTCGGATGCTGGACCGCACCGCTCCGGACCTGCTACAGCGCGTGCGGGCGACCGCCGGCAGCTGACCGGAGCGGGGGCTCGGGAGGTAGCGGGCGGGCCTAACAGTCGGGCCGCTCAGGGGCGGGACTCGCGCGCCTCGACGACCTTTTTCTCGAGGAAGATCATGGGCAGGAACAGCGTCGCGAGCGCCGTGATGAGCCAGACCACGACGGGCGCGAGGACCCACGAGATGGCATCCGTGATGCGCAGACCACCGATCGGCAGCAGCACGACGACCAGCAGTGCCACGAACGTCGAGACGATGCCGATGCCGCCGAGCAGCGCGGGGACGTAGCGCCGGGCCATCTTGGCGATCCAGGGCGCCAACACGCTTTGCAGGATCGCGAAGATCAGGATGCAGAGAACGAAGCCCCACCACTCGTGCCACTGGATCTGAAACCCGGGCAGCCCCCAGTCGGCGACGAGCAGACCGAGGGCCGCGGAGAGAACGAAGATGAGGCTGCGGATGATGAAGGCGATCACGTGGTGACCCCATCGCGACCGCACCCCCGGCATCCGCCTATCCACTCCCCCTCGACCCGCTCACCTGGCAGTAGTTGTCATCTGGAGAAGCTCTGATTGACACCTTCTGCCAGGCGAGCGAGCCCGGGAGTGATCGAGTCACGCGCGAGACCGGACGGCTGCGCGCACCCGGGCGATGAGGAGCTCGGGTTCACCGAAAAGCATCGCGCGACTCACGCGGATGACCCGCCACCCGGCAGCCTGGAGAGCGTCATGTTTGGCGAGGTCCCGGTTCCACGCCGATGGATCCAGACGATGGTGGTCACCCTCGTACTCGATCGCGATCTTGAGTTCGGGGTATGCCAGGTCGACGCATCCGATGAATGTTCCTCGAGCGTCGTACACGTCGTGATCGAGCGCGGGCTCCGGCAGTCCCGCCTCGCAGATGATGAGACGAGTCCAGCTCTCGGTGCGGGACGCGGAACCTGTCCGTAATTTCGGCAGAGCTCGCGCGAAGGGCCGGTCGTCCTACACGGCGGCCCGCGCGAACGGCCGCCTCGAGTTGATCGAACCGCGCAAGAGGCGGCGGAAGCTGCCGAAACCACGGCCCCGGAAACCGCTGTACCCGGATAAATGCATCTCCGGCTGCCACAAGATCGTAGGGATGCCACAACTCTGAACCGAGCGTCGCCCAGGTCGTGGCCGGGCTCGACACACGGAGCCCCGAGTCGGCGTGGGTGACGACTCGCGTCAGGTGCGGTTGAGCTTCGTGCGCCACAACGCCCCGCACTCGGACCGGTCGATGTGGCGCAACGACGCTCACGTGCAGTTTGCTCGTCCGCAACGGTGGCAGCGGTACACCCCAGATGTGGGCAGCGGTGGAATGGCTGAAGAACTCGTGTGGTTCCATGCGCAGCGCGTAGGCACGGGCGCTCGCCAGGACCTCGGCGCGGAGTGCATCGGACTCATCGTTTTGCAGGAGCGGGCGCTGGCCGACGTTGTTCGACTGGACTCGGACGCCACGGAACGGCTGTTCGAGGTCGCGGGCGCGGAGCCGAGAGGGTTGCACCCCTCGCTCCAGACGCGTCCCGCACACGAAAAGCGGAGCCGAGCTCGGTCGGGAGAGATGAAGCGCGCATCGACGCATCCTGCTCGTGCCGCCGCGCCCGGATACCCACCTCGCCCGCTTCTGTGGCACCAGCTCCCGCGCTCCCGACTGTGGAGGACGCACCTCAGGACCACTCCCCTGGCAGTAGATGCGGTGCTGGGACGCGTCACCTCGCAACAAGTGCCAGGCGAGCGGTTCCGGCAGGCGGGCGCGCGGGGACGTCCGCCGCACGCGCATCGGGGCACGACCCGCGCACAGAGGGCCATCTCCCCTGGCAGTAGATGCAGTGCGGGGACGCGTCAGGTCGCAACAAGTGCCAGGCGAACGGTTCCGGCAGGCGGGCGCGGCAGGTGGGAGGGCGGCGCGGGGGCGTCAGGTGCCGAGAGAGGCCAGGCGCTCTTCCTCGTCCGCGGCGATACACGAGTCGATGACCGGGCCCAGAGCCCCGTCCATCACCTGATCGAGGTTGTAGGCCTTGTAGCCCGTCCGGTGATCCGCGATGCGGTTCTCGGGAAAGTTGTAGGTGCGGATGCGCTCGGAGCGATCCATCCCGCGGATCTGCGACTTGCGGGCATCGGATGCCGCGGCCGCGATCTCTTCCTGCTGTCGCGCGAGAATCCGGGCTCGCAGCACGCGCATGCCGGCCTCACGGTTCTGCAGCTGCGACTTCTCGTTCTGCATCGAGACCACGATGCCCGTGGGCAGGTGGGTGATGCGGACCGCCGAATCGGTGGTGTTGACGGACTGACCGCCGGGACCGGACGATCGGAAAACGTCGATCTTGAGGTCGTTCTGGTTGATCTCGACCTCGTCGGGCTCATCCACCTCGGGGAAGACCAGCACGCCGGTCGTCGAGGTGTGAATGCGCCCCTGCGACTCGGTCGCGGGCACACGCTGCACGCGATGCACGCCACCCTCGTACTTGAGGTGCGCCCAGACGCCCTGCGCGGGATCGGCGGACGACCCCTTGATCGCGACCTGGACGTCCTTGTAGCCACCGAGGTCGGACTCGGTCCGCTCGAGCAGCTCGGTCTTCCAGCCCTTGGACGCGGCGTACTGGATGTACATCCGCAGCAGATCGGCCGCGAAGAGCGCGCTCTCGGCGCCGCCCTCGCCGCCCTTGATCTCCATGATCACGTCGCGGGCGTCGTCGGGGTCGCGCGGGATCAGGAGGCGGCGCAGACGTTCCTGTGTTGCGTCGACGCGTTCCTCGAGCCCCGGCACCTCTTCGGCGAAAGCCGAATCCTCGCGCGCGAGTTCACGCGCGGCGGCGAGATCGTCGGATGCCGCGGCCCACGCGTCGTACGCGGCGACAATCCGGCTGAGCTCTGCGTAGCGTCGGTTGACGCGCTTCGCACGGCCGGCATCGGCGTGCACGGCGGGGTCGGAGAGTTCCTCCTGCACCCGCCGGTGCTCGTCGATGAGTCCGCGAACGGAGTCGAAAATCCCGGGGTCGGCCACGGCGGACCCGATCAGCGGATGTTGTTGTCGTGCCCGTGGCTGCTGCCGTGCGCACCCTGTGTGGGCGCCGGGATCGACTTCTGCATCTGGATGAGGAACTCCACGTTCGAGCTCGTTTCCTTCAGCTTGCCGAGCACGACCTCGAGGGCCTGCTGCGGGTCGAGACCCGCGAGCGCACGGCGCAGCTTCCAGGTGATCTTGACCTCGTCGGACGAGAGGAGCATCTCTTCGCGGCGCGTGGAGGATGCGTTCACATCGACGGCCGGGAAGATCCGCTTGTCGGCGAGCTGACGGGACAGACGCAGCTCGCTGTTGCCCGTTCCCTTGAACTCTTCGAAGATGACCTCGTCCATCTTGGACCCGGTCTCGACGAGCGCGGTCGCGAGGATCGTGAGCGATCCGCCGTTCTCGATGTTGCGCGCGGCGCCGAAGAAGCGCTTGGGCGGGTACAGAGCCGAGGCATCCACACCACCGCTCAGCACGCGACCCGAGGTCGGCGCCGAGATGTTGTAGGCGCGGCCGAGACGCGTGATCGAATCGAGCAGCACGACGACGTCGTGGCCGAGCTCGACGAGACGCTTGGCGCGCTCGATAGCCAGTTCGGCGACTGTCGTGTGATCCTCGGCCGGGCGGTCGAACGTTGAGGCGATGACCTCGCCCTTGACCGTCCGCTGCATGTCGGTGACCTCTTCGGGACGCTCGTCGACGAGCACGACCATGAGGTGAACCTCGGGGTTGTTCGTCGCGATCGCGTTGGCGATCTGCTGCAGAACGATCGTCTTGCCCGCCTTGGGCGGCGCGACGATCAGGCCGCGCTGGCCCTTGCCGATGGGTGCGACGAGGTCGATGATCCGCTGGGTGAGCTTCTCGGGCGCCGTCTCGAGGCGCAGGCGGTCCTGCGGGTAGAGCGGCGTGAGCTTGCCGAACTCGACACGGGTCGCGGCGTCGTCGACCGACAGGCCGTTGATCGCGTCGACCTTGACCAGGGCGTTGTATTTCTGACGCCCCTGGTGCTCGCCCTCGCGGGGCTGCTTGATCGCACCCACGACCGCGTCGCCCTTGCGCAGGTTGTACTTCTTGACCTGGCCGAGCGAGACGTAGACGTCGCTCGGGCCGGGCAGGTAGCCGGATGTACGCACGAACGCGTAGTTGTCGAGCACATCGAGGATGCCCGCGATCGGGATGAGAACGTCGTCATCGTTGATCTCGGTTTCGAATTCGTCCATCGGCGTGCCGGGGGAACGCTTGGTGCGACCGCGACCGCGGCCGCGTGCACCCTGACCGTTGTCGTCGTCGTCCGCCGGGCCGTTGCTCTGAGCGGCTTGCGCGTTCTGGCCACGCTGCGGGTTCTGACCGCGCTGGTTCTGGTTGCCCTGGGCGTTCTGGTTGCCCTGGGCGTTGTTCTGACCGCCCTGGTCGCCCTTGGCCTGACGACCCTGGTTCTGGTTGGCCTGGTTCTGGTTGGCCTGGTTCTGGTTGGCCTGGTTCTGGTTGGCCTGGTTCTGGTTGGCCTGGTTCTGGTTGGCCTGATTCTGCGGGCCACCCTGGTCGGCCGAGCCATCCTGGCCATCCTGTGCGTCACGGCCACCGCGGCTGCGGTTGCGGTTGCGGTTGCGGCTGCGACGGCTGCCCGTCTGCTCGCCTTCAGACGATCGGGCGTTGCCATCGTCGG
The DNA here is from genome assembly GCA_963740165.1 of uncultured Actinomycetota bacterium. Lineage (GTDB taxonomy): Bacteria > Actinomycetota > Actinomycetes > Actinomycetales > Microbacteriaceae > Microbacterium. The sequence continues at coordinate 410,036 of CAVUDC010000004.1, forward strand.
GCGTTGCCATCGTTCTGGGCGTTGCCATCGTTCTGGGCGTTGCCATCGTTCTGGGCGTTGCCATCGTTCTGGGGGCACGTTGCGGCCATCGTTTTGCGCGCCGGAGGCGCTCTGCGCGCTCTCGGCTGAGGAATCGGATGCCTCGCCAGCGTCCGCCTTCCGGGGTGCGGAATCGCCCTCAGCGGACGATGCCACGCCCGGGGCCTCTTCCGCAGACGGCGCGGCCGCGGTCTCCGTGGGCGCGTCGGCAGTGGATGCCGAAGCATCCGACAGCGCAGCGGACGTGAGCGCGGCCGTGACCTGCGCCTCGACGTCGGCGTCGAGCGCCGACTGGGGGGTCTTCAGCGTGTGGCCGAGCTCAGCAGCGACGGCGATGACGCGCTTGGCGTCGACACCGAAGTCCGCGGCGAGCTCACGAACGCGGCGGCGGCGCTTGGAGGCGCGGGCCGGCTTCGAAGCGGGTGCCTCGTCCGGGACGGATGCGTCAGCCTCGGCGGAACCCTGTTCGGGTGCCGACTCGGCGGGCGCCGCGTCCTGAGGAGCTGCGTCCTGAGGAGCCGCGTCCTGAGGAGCTGCGCCCTGAGGAGCCGCGTCCTGAGGAGCTGCGTCTTGAGGCGCCGCCTCAGTGGTCTGTGCGCCCTCGGGCGCGTTGTCACCGGTCTGCTCACCCTGAATGGGGGTGGCGCCGGTCTGGATCTCGGAGATTGACTCCACGAGTACTCCCTTGCACGTGTGAATGAACACGACTGCATGCGATGTCGCCGCGGCGGACACCCGTCCACGCCGAAAGAATGGAGAAGGATTCGGGGGGCATGCAGTGCTTCGCAGATTGCGATCGGAGGCCAGATTCACGCGGCCGAAAACGGCTGTGTGGCACCCTCCGTGTGTTCCCTCACTGTAGCACCTTTGAAGTCGACGGCCAGCATGAGGGCCTCCCACGCGGTGTCGGAGACCTGCTCCACGACATCGGCCGCCTCGAGGCGTCGCCCCGGGCCATCGGCGAGGACGAGGATGCTCGGACCCGCCCCCGAGACGACCGCCGCGAACCCGGCGAGGCGCAGGGCCCGCACGATCCGCAGTGTCTCGGGCATCGCTTCGGCTCGGTAGTCCTGGTGCAGGCGATCCTCGGTCGCGGCGAGCAGCAGCTCGGGGCTTTGAGTCAGCGCGGCGATCAGCAGAGCCGACCGCGAGACGTTGAAGACCGCATCCTCGCGCGGCACGTTCAGCGGCTGCAGGCTGCGGGCAAGCGACGTCGACATCGTGAAACCCGGCACGAACACCAGAGGCGCGACACCGCGATGCACGAGCAGCTTCTTGTGCTGCGGGCCATCGGGCGTGATCCACGCGATCGTCAGGCCGCCGAAGAGCGCGGGCGCGACGTTGTCGGGGTGCCCCTCGAGCTCGGTGGCCAGACGCAGCAGATCGTCGTCAGAAACGTCGACCCGCCCTTCCAGCAGCGAGCGGGCGATGACGAGCCCCGACACGACGGCGGCGCCGGATGAACCCATGCCGCGCCCGTGCGGAATCCTGTTGTGTGCTTCGAGCCGCAGGCCCGGCATCTCCTGTCCGAACGCGTCGAACGCGTACTGGATCGAGCGGACCACCAGGTTCGATGCATCCCGCGCGACGTCCTCCGCGCCCTCACCCTCGACGAACACCTCGAGGCCCGGTTCGGGCAGTTCGGTCACCACGATCTCGTCGTAGACGCTCAGCGCCAGCCCGAGCGTGTCGAATCCAGGCCCGAGGTTCGCGCTCGTCGCGGGAACACGGACCACGAAGGGCCGCGGGCCTGGCTTTTCGGCCGACGGGGCTGCGTCGGTAGCCCGAGGGGCTGTGTTCACGCGGATGCCCCGCTCACGCGACGGGCTCGGCGACGAGGTCGAGGACGGACGCGACTTCGGATGTCGCGGCATCGACCACGATCGGCTCCACCTGGGAGCCGTCTTCGCGACGAAGGGCCCACTGCGGGTCCTTCAGTCCGTGGCCCGTGACCGTGAGCACGACGCGGGCGCCCTTCGGGATGATGCCGGCCTCGACCCGGTCGAGCAGACCCGCGACGCTGATCGCGGAGGCGGGCTCGACGAAAATGCCGACCTCGCCCGAGAGCAGCTTCTGGGCGGCGAGGATCCGGTCGTCGTCGATCGCGCCGAACCATCCGTCGGTCGCGTCGCGTGCCTCGAGTGCCAGCTCCCACGAAGCGGGGTTGCCGATGCGGATCGCGCTGGCGATCGTCTCGGGGTGACGGACGATCTCGCCCCGAACGAGCGGCGCGCTACCCGCGGCCTGGAAGCCGAACATGCGCGGCAGCCGGGTCGAAACACCGCGCTCGAGCTCTTCGCGGTAACCGCGCGAGTAGGCGGTGTAGTTGCCGGCGTTGCCGACCGGGATGAGGTGGAAGTCGGGGGCGTCGCCGAGCTGCTCGACGACCTCGTACGCGGCCGTCTTCTGACCCTCGATGCGGTCGGGGTTGACCGAGTTGACGAGGTGCACGGGGTAGTTGTCGGCCAGCTCGCGCGCGATCTCGAGGCAGTCGTCGAAGTTGCCGCGGATCTGGATGAGCTTGCCGTTGTGCGCCACGGCCTGGCTGAGCTTGCCCATGGCGATCTTGCCCTCGGGCACGAGCACGGCGGCGGTGATGCCGGCGTGCGCGGCGTAGGCCGCGGCCGAGGCCGAGGTGTTTCCGGTCGAGGCGCAGATGACGGCCTTGGCGCCGTGCTCCACAGCGCGCGACAGGGCGACGGTCATACCGCGGTCCTTGAAGGACCCGGTCGGGTTCATGCCCTCGAACTTGACCCAGACATCCGTTCCCGTCATCCGCGACAGCGCCGGGGCGGGCAGAAGCGGCGTACCGCCCTCGCCGAGGGTCACGACGGTCGAGGCGTCGGTGACGCCGAGCCGATCGGCGTATTCGCGGAGTACTCCGCGCCAGAGGTGTGCCATGTCAGTCTCCTTCTACCCGCAGAACCGAGACGACCCGCTCGACGACGCCGCTCGCGGCGAGTCGGGTAACGGTGTCGCTGAGGTCCTGCTCGAGTGCCTTGTGTGTGCCGATCACGATGCGTGCGATGCCGGGGCCGCCATCCGGGTCTGCCACGACCGTCTGCTCGACGGTCGCGATGGACACCCGTCCCTCGCTGAGGATGCCAGCGACGGTGGCGAGCACGCCCGTCTCGTCGCTGACCTCGAGCGTGATCTGGTACCGCGTCGTGACGCGGCCGATCGGCAGGATGGGCAAGTTCGCGCGGGTGGACTCTCCCACGCCGACGCCACCCGCGATGTGGTGGCGTGCGGCCGAGACGACGTCGCCGAGCACGGCAGAGGCGGTCTGCACTCCCCCGGCGCCCGCGCCGTAGAACATGAGGCTTCCGGCGGCTTCCGCCTCGACGAATACCGCGTTGTTGGCGCCGTGGACGCTCGCGAGCGGATGCGTGCGGGGCACGAGTGCCGGGTAGACGCGCACCGAGATCGCGTCGCCGGTGCCGGCGCGTGCCGGTGCCGGTGCCGGTGCCGGTGCCCGAGGCATCCTCGATGCGCTCGCAGACGGCGAGGAGCTTGACGACATAGCCAGCGTGCCGCGCCGACTCGATCAGGGACGCGTCGACCGTGGTGATGCCCTCGCGGTGCACCGTGTCGAGCGGAACGCTCGTGTGGAACGCGAGGCTCGCGAGGATCGCGGCCTTCTGCGCGGCGTCGTATCCCTCGACATCCGCCGTCGGATCGGCCTCGGCATAGCCCAGGCGCTGGGCGTCGGCGAGCACCTCGGCGAAGTCGGCGCCCTCGGTGTCCATGCGGTCGAGGATGTAGTTCGTGGTGCCGTTCACGATGCCCATGATGCGTCGCACGCGGTCACCCGCGAGGGAGTCACGGAGCGGACGGATGATCGGGATCGCCCCGGCCGCGGCGGCCTCGTAATAGACGGATGCTCCGACCTGGTCGGCCGCGTCGTAGATCTCCGCGCCGTGGGTTGCGAGCAGGGCCTTGTTGGCCGTGACGACATCCGCACCGGATGAGAGGGCGTGCAGGATCGACGTACGGGCGGGCTCGATGACCGCCCATCAGCTCGATGACGATGTCGGAACCGACGATGAGCGAGTCGGCGTCGGTCGTGAACAGCTCGCGCGGCAGGTCGACGTCGCGCTGCGCGTCGACGTCGCGGACGGCGATGCCCGCCAGCTCGAGGCGCGCGCCCGCGCGGTCTGCGAGTTCGTCGCCGTGGCGCAGCAGGAGACCTGCGACCTGTGAGCCCACGGCTCCGGCGCCGAGCAGTGCGACGCGCAGGGTGCGGTAGTCGGTCATTCGTTTCCTCTCAGACCTGAAACGCCCGCGTCGCGCGCAAGCAGGTCGTCGATCGTCTCGCCGCGCACGATCACGCGCGACGCTCCGTCCCGAACGGCCACGATCGGCGGCCTCGGAACATGGTTGTAGTTGCTCGAGAGGGCGTAGCAGTACGCCCCGGTCGCGGGCACCGCCAGCAGGTCGCCGGGTGCGACATCCGCGGGCAGGTATTCGGCGTCGACAACGATGTCGCCCGATTCGCAGTGCTTGCCGACGACGCGCACGAGGGCGGGTTCGGCGGTGCTCGTGCGGTCGGCGATGCGAGCCGAGAACTGCGCGTCGTAGAGCGCGGGGCGCGGGTTGTCGCTCATGCCGCCGTCGACACTCACGTAGCGACGCGTGGCGTGTGGTGTGGGGCCGGTGGTGTCGGCGCCGGATTCGGATGTCTCGACCGAGACATCCTTCGTCGTCCCGATCTCGTACAGCGTGACGCCGGCGGTGCCGACGATGCTCCGTCCCGGCTCGAATGCGAGGGCCGGGATCGGCACGCCGAGCTTGTGAGCCTCGCTCGCGACGACCGAGACGATGCCGTCGGCAAGCTCGCCGATCGGGGTCGGCTCATCGGCCGAGGTGTAGGCGATACCGAAGCCGCCACCGAGATTCAGAACCGGAAGCGGTTCACCGGGCAAGTCAGCGAGCACACCGAGCAGCCGTGCGGCCGACGCGCGGAAGCCGTCTGTGCCGAAGATCTGCGAGCCGATGTGGCAGTGCAGGCCGACGAGGTTGAGGCCGGGGGTCGCACGCACGCGGGCGACGAGCTCGGGGGCGAGTTCGAGGCCGAAGCCGAACTTCTGGTCCTCGTGGGAGGTAGCGAGGAAGTGGTGGGTCTCGGCATGGACGCCCGTGTTGACACGCAGCAGGACGTCCTGCGGGGCACTTTCGCTGCCCTTGCGGGCGACGATCGCCGCGAGGCGTTCGAGCTCCCAGACACTGTCGATCACGATCGATCCGATGCCGACCTCGACCGCACGCTCGAGCTCGCTGACCGACTTGTTGTTGCCGTGAAAGCCGAGTCGGGCCGCGGGCACACCGGCGGCGAGCGCGACCTCGAGCTCACCGCGCGTGCAGACGTCGACGCGCAGTCCCTCGTCTGTCACCCAGCGTGCAACCTCGCTCGAGAGGAAGGCCTTTCCCGCGTAGTACACCCGCGCGGTGGTGCCATGATGAGCCGCGGCATCCTCGAAAGCCTCGCGCGTGCGGCGAGCGCGAGCGCGCACCTCACCCTCGTCGAGCACGAGAACCGGGGTGCCGTACTGCGCGACCAGGTCGCGCACGGCGACGCCGCCGAGTTCGAGCTGGCCGTCGTCCCGTCGATGCGCAGCAACAGGCCACACATGTGGGGCCAGAGCGTTCGCATCGGCGGGCGGCACGAGCCATCCGGGGGCGAGCGGCGAGGCGACGGACACGAGCAGACCAATCGGTGGATTCGGGACGTTCATCGACGCGCGGGCCGACGCAAATCCGCGGGCGGCGGTTCACACACACCACCCCGGCGGTTGCTGAAAGTCTAGGGCACGGGCGCGACTCAGCCGCAGACGCCCGGCTCGCGCAGGGTCGAATCCACGAGGATGCCGCTGGCGATGTCGAACTGCGCGACGACCTGCTGATCAACCACGGCGACATCTGTCAGCGTGAGCCCGGCGGGAAGGGACGACGCGATACACACCTGCCACGGCTGCAGAACAGCATCGGCGAACGCGCCGAACTGATCGCGTAGGCCCTGCGCATCGGCGGTCGCGTCGGCCACCGTGAACGATGCGGGAGTGAGGACGAGCGCCCCGCCCGCCGCGGACGGCGTGAGCCCCACCCCGATCGGAATCGCCGCACCGAACAGACTCAGCTCGATCGTGATCGTGACATCCGATCCCGACATCCCGAGGGATTCTTCCGGGAACCCCTCGACCCCCGCGAGCAGCGTGCGCAGCTGTTCCTGATCGAGAGTCACGGATGCCTCGGCCGAATCGAGCGGACCGTCGGCCGTGAGCGGCACGCCGCGCGCCGTGACACTCACATCGCCCGTGAAACCTTGCAGCGAGACATCCTGAGCTTCGATCTGGACCTCATCGAACCGACCCGCGATGAGCTGCGGGATGACGAGCCCCTCGACCTGCACCTCGGCCTGGTCGGCCGGGACACCGAGTTCGCTCGCGAGGGCTCCGCGCACACCGCGCTCGACGAGATCGCGCGCGAGCCACTCGCCCGCGAACGCAGCACCGCCGAACAGCACGATCACGACGACGAGCGAGACGATCCAGGGCCACAGGCGCCGCTTCCGCCGCGGAGGGGGCGCATCGTCCCAATAGAGGGTCGGCGGCACGGGCGGCGGCGGGGTGGACATCGCTACATCCGTTCGGGCGCCGAGACGCCAAGAAGGTCGAGGCCGTTGCGCAGGACCTGGCCGGTCGCGTCGTTCAACCAGAGGCGGGTGCGGTGGACGGGTTCGACCGGGGCGTCGCCGAGCGGAATGACGCGGCAGTTGTCGTACCAGCGGTGATAGAGGCTCGCGAGTTCTTCGAGACACCGCGCGACACGATGCGGTTCGCGCACCTCGGCGGCAAAGCCCACGATGCGCGGGAATTCTTGCAGGGCTCCGAGAAGCGCCGATTCGGTCTCGTGTGTGAGCAGCTCGGGGGCGAACTCGCTCCGGTCAACGCCCGAGTCCTGGGCGTTCCGCGCGACGTTGTGCGTGCGCGCGTGGGCGTACTGCACGTAGAACACGGGGTTGTCGTTCGTGCGCTTCCGCAGGATCTCGGGGTCGAGCGTCAGGGGCGAGTCGGCCGGGTATCGCGCCAACGAGTAACGCAAGGCATCCGTTCCGAGCCAGTCGCGCAGGTCGTCGAGCTCGATGATGTTGCCTGCACGCTTGCTGAGGCGTGCGCCGTTGATCGAGACGAGCTGCCCGATCAGCACCTCGATGTCTTTTTCGGGGTCGTCGCCCGCCGCGCCCGCGAGGGCCTTCAGGCGGTGGACGTAGCCGTGGTGGTCGGCTCCGAGCAGGTAGATCTTGTGCGCGTAGCCGCGGTCACCCTTGTTGAGGTAATACGCGGCGTCCGCGGCGAAGTAGGTGTACTCGCCGTCGGACTTGCGGATCACCCGGTCTTTGTCGTCGCCGAAATCGGTCGTCCGAACCCACACGGCACCGTCGGCGTCGAAGACATGACCCTGGGCACGCAGCCGCTCCACGGCCTCGTCGACGAGGCTCGGTCCGCCATCCGCGGGCTTCGCGTGGAGGGTGCGCTCGCTGAAGAACACATCGAAGTGGACGTTGAACTTGACGAGCGAACTCTGCAGGTCGCCGAGCTGGAGAGCGTAGGCGCGCTCACGGGCGACGGCGAGCTGGTCGTCGGCCGGCAGGTCGAGCAGCCCTGGCTCTTCGGCGAGCACTCGCCGCGCGAGGTCATTGATGTACGACCCCGGGTAGCCGTCCTCGGGGGTGGGCTCACCCTTCGCCGCGGCGAGGACCGACCGGCCGAAGCGGTCCATCTGCACGCCCGCGTCGTTGATGTAGAACTCGCGCACGATCGTCGCCCCGCTGGCCGCGAGCACACGGCCCATGGCATCGCCGAGCGCCGCCCAGCGGGTGTGCCCGATGTGCATGGGACCCGTGGGGTTGGCGCTGACGAACTCGAGGTTGATCGTGTTGCCGCGCTGCGACTCGTTCGTGCCGTAAGCGGCACCGGCCTCGACGATGGTGCGGGCGAGCGATCCGGCCGTGGCGGCGTCGAGGGTGATGTTGATGAAGCCCGGGCCTGCGACATCCACGCTCTCGATGCCCTCGGACTGTGCGAGGGCCTCGGCGATCTCCGTCGCGAGTTCGCGCGGATTCGCGCCAACGAGCTTTGCGAGCTTGAGGGCGGCGTTCGAGGCCCAGTCGCCGTGGTCGCGGTTCTTCGGACGCTCCACCGGCAGGTCTGCCGCGGTGAGGCCGTCGGTCGATCCGGGCCGTCGCGCCTCGGCGAGCGGGCGGACGACGGCGAGCAGGGCGGCGGAAAGATCCTCGGGATTCATAGCTGGCCCAGTCTAGTTCGGCACCCGCGTGGGCTCCGGCCCCGCGCCCCGCACACGCGAGGGCGCCCGTTCCCGGCGCGAGCGTGCCCGTTCCTGGGCGCGAGAGTGCCCGTTTCCGATCCGAGAGTGCTCCGGGACACCGCGCGCGACAGAACGGGCACTCTCGCGGGCAGAACAGGCACCCTCGCGCGTGAGAACAAGCACCCTCGCTGTCAGCCGAGCTGCACGAGCTCCCGGTAGTCGTCGGGGACGGATGCCTCGGCGAACGGGTCCGCGGACAGGTCATCCGCGTCCGCCGGGCCCGCGACATCCGGCACCACCCAGGCGTCGACGTGCAGCCGATCGAGCCCGACCTGCGCGCCGTGGAAGCTGAGGAACGCGCAGTCCGCCGCGTCCCGCCCGGTCGCGATGCGTACGAGGGAGCGCCGGTCGGCCAGGCGCGTCGCGTCGATGACATACCAGGCACCGTCGAGGTAGGCCTCGGCGACCGCGTGGAAGTCCATCGGGTCCAGCCCCGGGGCGTAGCACGCGGCGTATCGGGCGGGCACGTCCATCGCCCGAAGCAGCGCGATGACGACGTGCGCGTAGTCGCGGCACACGCCCTGGCCGGTCATGAGCGTCGTGACCGCACTGTCGGTGCCGAGGCTCAGCCCCGGTGTGTAGGTCACCGACTGCTCGACGAAGCGGGTCACGGCGGCGATCAGCTCAGCACCGGCGAGCCCTGCGAACTGGTGGCGCGCCTGCGAGAACACCTCGTCCGACTGGCAGTAGCGGCTGGGGCGCAGGTAGATGATGCTGTCGAGCTCGCTCGTGCGGGCGGGCCCCGTCTGACCCTCGACCACCGCTTCGTACCGCACGCGCAGGGGCCCGGGCTCGCCCGTCAGGCGGTGCAGACGGGTGCCGTCCTGGTCGATGATCTCGGTCGGGGTGTACACCAGATCGTCGCGCGTGAACGTCAAGATCTCGCTCGCGAGGGGCACCTGGCGAGCGGTCGTCAACGAGAAGATCAGGTCGGCGGGGCCGGCCAGATCGAGGTCGAGTTCTGCGGTGACGATGCGCTGCACCGAGACATCCTCGCATGCCCGTGTGACGCCTCCGCACGCCGCCAGAACGACGCTCCTCCAAGAGCAGATGACTGCCGTGGCATCCGCACATAATTCTGTGACCTACCCTCTATTCATGCCCGATGCCGCCCGCCGTCCCCGCGTGCGCGTCGGCGTGGTCTGGGCGATGGCGGCCGCGGTCGTCGCGGCCGCCGTGATCGGCGCCTGGCAACCGTGGCAGCGTCCGACGCCCGCATCCGATGTCGCGGGCGGCGCCGGACTCGCAGAACGCCGGGACGGATGCCTCGGCGCCCGGCCGCCTTGACGATTCCGCCCGACGCGACGGTGCTCGTCTTCGGTGATTCGTGGACGTATGGTTCCGCGGCGAGCGCCCCGACTCTCGGGTACGCGTATGAACTCGGACGCCTGACGGGATGGACGACCATCGTCGACGGCGTCCGCGGGAGCGGATACCTGAAGCCGGGCATCGATGGGCCATCCTTCGGCGAGCGCATCGCGGCGCTCGACCCCGAGCTCGACCCCGACCTGATCATCGTGCAGGGCTCTATCAACGACCGACTGCTCGCCGCCAAGAACGACTACGCCGGGGCCGTGAACGCGGCTTGGGACGCACTCACCGGGCTGTATCCGGATGCCTCGATCGTCGTCCTGGGTCCCGCGCCTCAGGTGCTTCCGGTCGAGAGTGGCACCGCGCTCATCGACTCGGAGCTCTCGCGCCTGGCCGCCGAACGCGGCTGGTGGTACATCTCCCCCATCCACGACACGTGGATCGTCGCGTCGAACTACTTCGACGTCATCGACACGGGCGTCGGCAGAAACCATCCGTCCACCGCGGGTCACGCGTATCTCGCGGAGCGGTTGGCGCAGGCACTGGCCGAACGGATGGCTGTCGTCGAGGCCGTCGCCGAGACGCCGGCACCGACCGAGGGCTGACGCACCTTCGTCCCGCACGCGCGCACGGGACGTCGGCGTTTCGGGTGATAACCTCGACCGGTACGCCTCCGTAGCTCAGGGGATAGAGCGTTGGTTTCCGGTACCAAAGGTCGCTGGTTCGATTCCAGTCGGGGGCACAGTGAGAGATCCCGGTCCGGGATTGTTCGAGTGAGGCGCGGCGGCGGCGTCGCCACCGCGTCAGTTTCGGCGATCCTGGTGCTCGTCGTGGGCGTGATCTTCGCCGTCTTTTCGAGCGAACAGGATGCTTCCCCAGCACCCGCGTCGCCCATCACGGTCCCGACGGGCGCGGCGGGGTCGGCCCTCGCTGTGCTCGAGACCCTCGAGGTGAAGGGCCGCGCGCCGAAGACCGGTTACTCGCGCGACGAGTTCGGCTCCGCTTGGCTCGACGTCGATCGCAACGGATGCGACACCCGCAACGACATCCTCGCTCGCGACCTGACGGCGATCACCGGCTCGGGGACATGCCGGGTGCTCACCGGAACCCTCGCCGATCCCTATACCGCCGACACAATCAGCTTCGTGCGCGGGCAGGGAACGTCCGAGCTCGTGCAGATCGACCACGTCGTCGCCCTCAGCGATGCGTGGCAAAAGGGTGCGAGTCAGCTCTCCCCCGACGTGCGCGTGCTGTTCGCCAACGATCCTCTGAATCTGCTCGCGGTCGACGGTCAGGCGAATTCGCAGAAGGGCGATGGGGATGCCGCGACGTGGCTCCCTCCGAACCGTACCTTCCGCTGCGCATACGTCGCCCGGCAGGTGTCGGTCAAGGCGGCGTACGGACTGTGGGTCACGTCCGCGGAGCACGACGCGATTGCGCGGGTTCTCGCCTCGTGCCCCGACGAACCCGCGCTCGCGGCGACGGAGCCCCTGGTCAGTCGCTGAGGATTGCTTCGGCGTCGAGTCCCGGGTCGTTCAGTTTCGCGGCGTTGAAGTGGGTCAACGCGAGCGGGCCGGTCAGGTAGCGGTCCTCATCCGGGAACGTCACCGGGGTCGTCGCCCAGTCCTCGCCGGCATACGCGACGAGGGATGCCTCATCCGCCCACCGACTGACGTACCGCACCCGCGTGCGGTCGGCGCGATCGACGAGCACCTCGTGATCGAGCAGCCCGGCGTATCGCGCGGGAAATGTTGCGACCAGGTCGATCAGGACGGCGAGAAAGTCGTCGACCATGCCCGGGCGAACGAGGGCCTCGGAAACGCGAACGATCACCATGAAACCAACCCCGCCTAATGCCCGACGGCGGCCAGACACCCGCCGTCCATGATGTACCCGCCAACGTCGACCGCTACCGCATCGGGCGTGACAGCCCCGAACACGCATCCCCCGTCGATCCCGACGCCGAACAGCACCTCTCCGTGGGACTCGCGCACCTGCACCACCTCGACGTCGAACCCGGCCTCGGCGAACACGTCGCGAGCGCCGTCTTCCGTGAGCACGGCGCCGGAATCACGCCATGCGGTCAGCGCGGATGTCAGGGGCCCGACATACTCCTCGCCCACAGCTCGGGCCGCGTCGGTCATCTCCATCCGCTCGCGGTAGAGCTCATTGAGCTCCATGTTCGCCTCGCCGTCGTAAACGACGCATCCTTCGGGCGATTCGACACCCGGCTGCTCGGGCACGGCGCACGTCGGCGTCGGCGTCGGCGAGGCTTCTGGTGCCGTGGCCGACGTCGCGCTCGACGAGGGTGTTCCTGTCACGACAGCGGGCGACGAGGCGCAGGATGCCAAAGTTGCGGCGATCACCGCGAGTGCGCCGACCACGGCGAGGGCATAGCGCTTGCTCGCAAAGGCATACCTCGAGGCCATTCGTTGGTTTCCTCCGAGTCGTGTGGCCTTCGAAGGCTACCGAACGGTCGTCACGGATTCGGGTTCACGCTGAGGTTCTCGTCGAGCGAGATCCACCCCTCCGGCGCCGTGCCCGCCGGTCCCAGATGCGCCTCGCTGAAGCCGGGCTGGGTCGAGGTTAGCTCCCCTCCTCCGCACGCGACGCCTCGCCGGTCCTCGCGTTCGATGGCCCAGGCGACAATGCAGATCGAGGCGGGATCCTGGCCCTCGGCTACCCAGTAGGCGACTTTTTCGTACTCGCCGACGTAGCGGGACGGTCTCCGCGCGCAGACTCGTCGCCATGTCCCCCGACATGCCTTCAGGGAGCTGATCCGCGTCCGTTGCGGCGCGCGCAAACGCTGCGATTCCCGACGGGGGTTCGCCGCCACCCGACGTAGCAGAGTCCGCGGGCGCGGGCGCAGGTATGGCAACGACATCACCCGAACGGGCGTACATCGATGCCGTGACGGCACCGACCGCGATCCCCGTCACCACGACGACGGCGGACACACTCACCGCGAGGCGCGCCCGGCTCCGACGGATGCTGTCGGCCCGCGCCGCTCCCGCCAGCACCAACCCGCGCATCTCGGACTTCTCGTCCGAGCCCAATACTGTTCGATCGTCCATGTCAGCTCTCCCACGTCGGGATGATGTCGTCGCGCAGCCGGGCTTTCGCCCGCGCCAACCGCGACTTCACCGTGCCGACCGGGATGCCCAGCGCGGCAGCGGTGTCTTTCTCCGGGTACCCCTCGAGGATCGACAACACGACGACCTCGCGTTCGCGCGGCGGCAACTCGCGCAACGCGCCCAGCAAGCCGGATTCGTCGGCGACGACGGGAGCAGGCACGTCATCCGCCCTCGGCGTCCGCGCGAGCAGGTTCCGGTATCGACGGGCAGACCGTTCGAGGTTCCGCGCCGCGTTGCTGACCCTATTCAGCAACCAGGGCAGCGGCGAACCATCGACCAGGCGCACCGAGCGACGCTTGCGCCACAGCTCCGAGAACGCGATGACCACGGCATCCTTCGCGTCCTCGCGCACGCTCAGAAGCCGTGAGGCATGTCGGAAGAGCCGGTCACCGTGCCGATCGAACAGGCGGGCCAACGCGGCCTCGTCGTCCGCGCAGACACCCGCCCAGTCATCCCGGTCTTCGTCGCTCATACCCGGTTATGTCCGGACAGGACGAAAAGGTTCACGGTGCCGAGAATCCGCGCGCCAAATCGTCAGACGAGGAACAGACCGTCGAGCGCCCCGGGGTTGTGCGCGTGCACAAGCACCAAGAAGACGACCGCATCGAACAACAGGTGCACCGTGACGACGTACGCCAGCGACCGGGTCTTCAGGAAGATGAAGCCCTGCAGCAGCGCGAACGGGATCGTCAGGAACGGACCCCACGCCTGGTACCCGAGCTCCCACAGGAACGACACGAACACGATCGCCTGTAGCCCGTTCGCAACCCACATCGGGAAGTGCCGACGCAGCAGAACGAAGACCGTGCAGATGAAGAACAGCTCGTCCCAGATGCCGACCGCCCCGACCCCGGCGAACAGCCGCGCGATCAGCTCGGGTGTGTTCACGACGGGCCAGTTCGTGTAGACGCCCGAGGTGATGAAGTAGAACGGCAGGATGAGCCAGCCGAGGATCAGGACGACCACCAGCCACGTCCACTGGAACGTCGTCCATTTTCCGCCCCCGCGCCACGGGAACCGGATCGCGTAGTCCCGGTAGACGAACCGCGAGATCACATAGGGCACGACGACCGCGCCGCCGAGCGCGAGGGTGAACCGCACCATGGCCCAGTTGTCGAGCTCGGCCTTCAGGGGGATCACGCTGACGATCAGCATCCCGATCGCGATCAGCGACAGGTCGCGCACGAGACTCGGCGGGCGGGCGACATCTCCGGCGCCGTGCGGGTCCGAGAGAGGACCGGATGCCTCAGCGGAACCCCGACCATCCAGCTGCCTGCGCAGCAACCAGGCCAGCAGCATCCCGAGCGCCAGCAGCCCCCAGCCGAGCCAGGTGATCCGCAGCACGAAGAAGGCGGGAGCCGCGAGGCACACCACGAGCGCCGGAAGCAGCCCGATCCAGACGGTCGGACGGACGGGAGCGTTCTTATCGGTGAGCGCAGGCATCCCCTTCAGTCTCGCAGACAGCGGCCACTGGCGCCCCCGCGAGATCAGCCGACGCGACGGTACGCGAGATCCCGGATGGCTCGACCCGCCCGGATTCCTTTGCGCTCGAACGCCGTCATCACGCGTCCGTCGAACCTCTCGGCCCAGTCGCCGTCGAACGCGCGCTCGAAGTGCGGTGAGGCATCCAGCGCGACGCGCATCCCTCGCGCGTAGTCCTCCCAGTCGGTCGCCAACCGCAGCAGGCTTCCGGGTGCGAGGGCGCGGGCCGCGGCCTCGGCGAACTCCTCCGTCACGAGCCGACGCTTGGTGTGCTTGTTCTTGTGCCACGGGTCGGGGAAGAAGACCCACAGTTCGGCGACGGATGCCTCGGGCACGAGCGTCGTCAGCACCTCGGGCGCGTTCGCCTCGATCACGCGGATATTGCGCGCCCCCTCGCGCTCGGCGTCGAGCATCGTGCGGGCAAGCCCCGCGCGGAAGACCTCCACCGCGAGAAAGTCGTTCTCGGGACGCGCGAGGGCGGCGGCGATGATCGCATGTCCCTGCCCCGACCCGACCTCGACGATCAGCGGAGCTTCGCGACCGTACACCTCGGCGGGCTGCAGGCGAGCATCGCGATGGACGGATGTCTCGGCGTTGCCGCGCTCGACGTCGATCAGGTAGGCGGGGGCAAGGTCGACCCAGGCACGCTCCTGACCGTCCGACATCCGGCCGCCCCGCCGGACGAACGAGACCGGCTTGTCGCGGAAGGTGGGTTCGTCGGGTTCGGTCACACTCTCCAGGCTACCGAGCGCCGGCATCCGTCCCCGCCGCGGGCCGCGTCCGCGCCTCACTCGTCGCGAACGGCGGGAGCACGGCCCTCCGGCCCACCATCTGCGGCGAGTGAACATGTGCACCGGAAAGTCAGTCGTCGCGAATGGCGGGTGTTGACTCCATGCCCCCGCCATTTGTGACGAGTGAACGGTCCTGCGCGGGGTGCGCTTCGACAGGCTCAGCGCGCGGAGTATCAAGACGGGCGATCATGCCGACGCGGGCCTCAGGACGTGACGAAGTCGATCAACTCTTCGACCCGGCCGAGGAGCGCCGGCTCGAGGTCGCGATACGACGACACCGCACCCAGCACTCGCCGCCACGCGCGGGCGAGATCGGCGGGGGTCTCGGACGGCCATCCCAGGCCGCGGCAGACGCCCGTCTTCCAGTCGGTCCCGCGCGGAACCTCGGGCCACGCCCGGATGCCCAGGGCCTGCGGCGTCACGCACTGCCACACGTCGATGAACGGATGTCCCACGATCAGCGTGTGCGCACCGTGCGGGCCGCGCGCCACGGCGTCGGCGATCCGCGCCTCTTTCGAGCCCGGCACGAGGTGATCGACGAGCACCCCGTAGCGGCGCTTCGCCGAGGGCGGCTCGGCGGCGAGCATCGCGTCGAGCAGGTCAACGCCTTCGAGGTACTCGACGACAACACCCTCGATGCGCAGGTCATCGCCCCAGACCTTCTCGACCAGTTCGGCGTCGTGCCGGCCCTCGACGAGGATCCGGCTCGGGAGCGCCACCCGCGCCCGGGCGTCGGCGACTGCGAAGGAACCGGATGCCGTACGGGCCGTCGCCGGCCGGGTGGAGGGCGCGGAGGGCGCCGGCGGTCCGAGCTCGACAAGCTGACCATCCACCATGAATCCGGGGCCCAGGGGGAACAGGCGACGACGCCCATGCCGATCTTCGAGCTCGACGTGGCCGGACTTCACACTGGTCACGGCGCCGCACCATCCGTCCGTGGCGACCTCGACCACCATGTCGTGTTCTGCCGCGACGCGAGGCACGCGTTTTGCGTTTTTGTCCGCCATCCCGCGGCGAGCACGTCCGTTCCGTACCTGTCGTCCATGTCGCCTTCCGGGGGTCTCGCGGGTCGAGCGGGCGGGTCACCCGACGCCCGAAGCATCCGTCGCTCGCCGCGAAACGCTACCTCGCCTCCGAAGCCCGATCGCGTGGGCTCGCCGCGAGGGTGCTCGATCGCCTCGCGCGCGCCGGCGCCCGCTATCGGGCATGCCGGACGACGCATAGACTCGTCGGGTGGGCTGTTCCTCGGCCCTCGAAGGGGGTCGCGATGCGCGCGCGCTGGTCTCTGAACGCGCGTGCGGCTGCCCTCGGCCTGGTTGTCACGGCGCTCGTGGTGGGCCCCGCCGCAGCAGTGAGCGCAACCCCGCCGGTCACCCTCGGCACCGGCTACGTGCTCGACGACGTGGGCATCCTGACGACGGACGAGATCTCGGCCGCGGAAGCCAACCTCACCGAGTTCCGCGATGAGTCCGGCCTTGACCTCTGGGTGGTTTTCGTCGACGAGTTCACCGATCCGTCGTCATCTGCGGACTGGGCGAACCAGACCGCACTCGACAACGGTCTCGGCCCGACGCAATATCTGCTCGCGGTGGCCACCGAATCCCGACAGTTGTATCTCTCGGGCGACAGCGCAGGCCCCGTGACGGACGATCAGCTCGCTGCGATCGAGCAGAACGACACACAGCCCGCGCTCCGCGACAACGACTGGCTCGGCGCCATCGACGCGACGGCCGCGGGACTCGGCGACGCCGTCGGCATCACGACCGGCAGCGGAACGGATGGCGGCAGTACGGATGGCGGCGGGCCCGCTACATCGGGCGGCTCGGGCGGCTCCTCCGGCGTCCTTCCCCTCCTCGCCGTCGGCGCGGTCGTCGTTGCCGGTTTCGTGCTGGTCGGCTGGGTGCTGCTGCGCAAGCGCAAGCGGCCCACCGGTGCCGGCGTCGAGGCACCCGTCGTGTCGACCGAAGAGCTCGAGCAACAGGCATCCGCTGCCCTCGTCGCCACCGATGACGCGATCACGACGAGCACGCAAGAACTCGGTTTCGCCCGGGCACAGTTCGGCGACGAGGCCACGGCGGAGTTCGAGGATGCCCTCGCTCGTGCCCGTGCGACGATGACAGAAGCGTTCGCGCTGCAGCAGTCCCTCGATGATGAAAAGCCGGACACGGATGCCTCGGCCCGCGCGGCATATTCCGCATCCTCGAACTCTGCGCGGCGGCGAACGCCGACCTCGATGCCAAGGCCGCGGCCTTCGACGAACTGCGCCAGCTCGAGCAGAACGCTCCCGAGGCGCTGGTCCGCGTCGAGGACGAGAGGGCACAGGCCGCGGCTGCGATCGAAGCAGCCGATGCCGCTCTGGTCGCCCTCGGGACTCGATTCGCGCCGGAGGCCTTCGCCACGGTCGCGGACAACACCGATCAGGCCCGCGCTCGCCTGGAGTTCGCCGCCGAGCAACTCGCCGAAGCCCAGCGCGACGTCGGCGCGGGCCGGGGCGGCGAGGCTGCTGTCGGCATTCGTGCCGCCGAAGACGCGGTCGATCAGGCGCGGCTCCTCGAGAAAGCGATCGACGACCTCGCGACGAACCTCGCCGAGGGTGAGGGCCAGGCGTCCGCACTCGCCGGCGAACTCGAGACGGACCTTGCGACGGCCGCGTCACTCCCCGACCCGGATGGCCGCATCGCTGCGACAACGCTCGCGACCCGGCGCAGTATCGACGAAGCACGGAAGTTGCTCGTCCCGCCGAGCCGGCCCCTCGCCGCGCTGGAGGCACTGCGCTCTGCGAATGACCAGATCGATGCCGTGATCGCGGGGGTACGCGACGCGCAGGCCCGCGACGAGCGCGCCCGCCAACAACTCGCGCAGGCGATGTTGCAGGCCCAGGCGCAGATCTCGGCCGCCGACGACTACATCACCTCACGCCGCGGCGCGGTGGGGGCACCGGCCCGCACGCGACTGGCCGAGGCGCGTGCTTCGCTCGCCGGGGCGCAGCAGCTCCAAGCCACCGATGCGGCCGCTGCGCTCGGGCAAGCCGGTCGAGCGGCCCAGCTCGCGGCCGAGGCCACCAGCGCCGCCCAAAGCGACGTCGGTGCGTTCGATGGCGGTGGTTTCGGCGGTTCGGGCTTCGGTGGCGGATCAGGCTCGAACAGCGGATCCGGGATGCTCGGGGCCGTGCTCGGCGGCGTTGTGCTCAACTCTCTCCTCGGCGGCGGCGGCTCGCGATCGTCGGGCGGCTTCGGGGGCCTCGGCGGTCTGGGCGGTTTCGGCGGCAGTTCCCGCGGGGGCGGTTCCCGCGGCGGCAGCTTCGGGGGCGGCCGCGCCCGCCCGGCTAGTTTCGGCGGCGGCGGCACCCGAGGACGACGCGGCGGAGGCCGGTTCTGACCCGGGGTGCGGCGTGACAGCCGAGCCGAGCCCCATGCATCCGTCATTCAGACCACAGACCACAACCATGTGAACAGCCAACAAGGAAGGAAACCGTAATGGCCAAGCAGTCCATTTTCGGCCGCATCTCAACCCTCGTGCGGGCGAACGTCAACGCCATGATCGACCAGGCCGAAGACCCGCAGAAGATGCTCGACCAGCTCGTCCGCGACTTCACCAACAACATCGCCGACGCAGAGACAGCGATCGCCGAGACCATCGGCAGCCTGCGCCTGCTCGAGCGCGACCACCAGGAAGACATCCAGGCTTCCAAGGAGTGGGGCGGCAAGGCGCTCGCGGCGAGCCGCAAGGCCGACCAGCTGCGTGCGGCGGGCGACCCGACCGACGCCGATAAGTTCGACAACCTCGCCAAGATCGCGCTGCAGCGCCAGATCGCCGCCGAGAGCGAGGCGCGTGCCGCCGAACCGCAGATCGCGTCGCAGACCGAGGTCGTCGACAAGCTCAAGGATGGCCTGAACGGCATGAAGCAGAAGCTCGAGCAGTTGCGCGCGAAGCGCAGCGAACTGCTCGCGCGGGCGAAGACCGCCGAAGCTCAGAACCGCGTGCACGACGCGGTCAAGTCGATCGACGTCATGGACCCGACGAGCGAGCTCGGACGTTTCGAGGACAAGATCCGTCGCCAGGAAGCCCTCGCCGCCGGCAAGGCGGAGCTTGCCGCGTCGAGCATCGATGCGCAGTTCGAGAGCCTCGAAGACCTGGGCCAGCTGACCGAGGTCGAGGCACGCCTGGCCGAGCTTAAGTCCGGTGGCCCGCAGCGCGCCGCGATCGACGCGCCGAGTCCCGACCTCTGATTCACACCACGGTCGTCGAGCAGGGCCGCGCCGCGGCATCCGTGATTCCGAGAAGGACGCGGATGCCGCGGCGCGGCACGTGCGGAAAGATGGGCAGATGGCGCGCTTCGTGATCGTCCCGCAGTGGCAAGGTTCGTCGTCCAGTCGCGCGATGCAGCTCGTCGACGGGGCGACCGCGATCGCGGGTGATCTGCCGCGGTCGGCGTGCACGCTCGTCGAGGTACCCGCCGAGGCCGGTGAGAGCCTCGAGACGAATGTGCGACGCCTGTCGACTCTGCGTCGTGTGCGCGAGTTGGTGCAGGATGCCGTCGCGGGCGGTGACGGCCCCGCGATTGTCATCGGGGGCGATTGCGGAGTGTCGGTGGGAGCCGTCGCAGGTGCCGTCGGAGAGAACGGGACCGCAGGCGATGTGGCGGTCGTGTGGCTCGACGCGCACGCCGATCTGCACACTCCCGAGACGGTCGTGTCCGGGGCCTTTCACGGCATGGTGCTGCGCGCCATCCTCGGCGAAGGTGTCGATGGGATGACGCTGCCCGTCGGCGTGATCACGCCCGATCGTGTCGTTCTCGTCGGGACACGCGATCTCGCGGCGCCCGAAGAGGAGTACATCGCCGAGACGGGCATGCGGATGCTTCCGGTCGAGAGTCTCGCCGACCCCGCGTCCGTCGTGGCCGCGGTGGCCGAGACCGGGGCGAGCCGGGTGTTCCTGCACATCGACGTCGACGTGCTCGATCCGGCCGCACTCGCGGGGCTCGCGTTCCCCGTACCCTTCGGAGCTCAGCCCGCCGACCTGATCGCGACGATCAAAGCGCTGCGGGCGCGCTTCCCGCTCGTGGGCGCGGCGATCACCGAGTTCTCGCCGTCGTCGCCGGACGATGCCGTCAACGATCTGGGCACGATCCTGCGCGTCGTCGGTGCGCTTGTATGAGCCCGGCGACTCCCCCCGACGGATGGCGTGAACGCGCCGATCGAGCGGTGCGCCGCGGACAACAACTGGACCGATTCATCCCCGCGTTCCTGCTCGACTCCCCCGTCAGCCGCGCCGGCTACCTCTACGCCACGGGCGTCGCCTGGGTATGGGGCGGGCTGCTCAGCACCGGGCGCATCGAACGCAAGAACGGCCTGTGGGTGTTCCGCGGGCTCCCCGCGTGGGCGTTCGCGCGCGGGGGCGTGTGCACAGGAGCGTGCTTTCTGACCGGTGACGACACCGTGCCGGCATCCGTTCTCCGCCATGAGGCAATCCACCGTCGGCAGTGGCAGCGATACGGGATGCTGATGCCGCTGATGTACGCGATCGCCGGGCGAGACCCGCTCCGCAACCGCTTCGAGATCGAGGCGGGCCTGGAGGACGGGCGGTACGTTCCGCGTCAGCGGGCGAGCAAGCCGTAACGCTGCGGCGTCGTGATGGCCTCGGGCGAGACGCCGCGGCGGTCGGTCAGGTGCTCGAGGATGTCGGCGGTGCCGAGGAATCCGCCCAGCAACGCCACGCGAGTGTCATCGCTCTCGTCGCAGATCATCTCGTCTGCCCAGGCGGTGACGGCGCGGGTCAGAGCGGCGCCGGGTGCACAGGCGCGGCTGGTTCCCGGCTCACCCGAGCGACGCGACCGGTCGAGCCACGTGAGCGTCATGCGCTGGGGCACCTCGAGGTCGGTGATGTACGACGCATCCGGCACCTCGACGAAGATGCGGCCTGTCGAGCAGAGCGGCAGCGTCACGAGCAGCGCCTCGAGCTCGGTGAGCGAGGTCTCGTCGGCCGTCACCAGGTGCTGCACGCGGCTCGCGCGCGACGCACGACGCGTCGTGGTGCGCGGCACAGCAGTGGGGAGGGAATCGATCGACATGATGCCTTCCACTATACCCGCGAGGAAGGCATGCCTAACCTTTGTGGCCGTGAATAACCTGCGGGCTTTC
This sequence comes from uncultured Actinomycetota bacterium, assembly GCA_963740165.1. Lineage (GTDB taxonomy): Bacteria > Actinomycetota > Actinomycetes > Actinomycetales > Microbacteriaceae > Microbacterium. The sequence continues at coordinate 431,318 of CAVUDC010000004.1, forward strand.
GACCCCGGTTCGAACACGCGCAGGTACGGGCAATTCTTTCTCATGTTCTTCTCATGTGCGAAGGCCTGATCGGGGTTGTTTTCGGGGGTCGAGTGTCGGTGGTTGGTCGGATGATGTAGTCATGACCGAATCCGCAGTGAATGCCCGTCTTCGGGCTGACGCGCGGATGGACGTGTTGTTGCCGAAACTGATCGAGATCCGTGCCGCGAAAGCCCGGCTCGATGCTGAGGAAGCCCGCGCGCTGGCGGAGGCACAGACGATCGCGGCGGACTGGACCGAAGAATCCGACACCGGGCATACCGGGTCAGATGCCGGGTTCCCGTACCGGTCGATCGCGGCCGAAATCGGCGCCGCGCTACGGGTCAGCGACCGCACCGTGCAACGACAAATGGGTGAAGCCGCAACCCTCGTGAACGACTACACCGGAACACTGGAAGCACTGGATGCCGGGGTGATCTCGGTCGCGCACGTCCGGGCGATCGTCACGGCCGGGGCCATCATCGAGACGCCGGAGATGCGGGGCGAGTTCGAACAGGACGTCCTGCAGATCGCAGCGGCGGATCCGCGACGCGTTTGACGCCGTTGGCGAAGCGGCGGGCGGAATGGTACGCCGACACCACGTTCGAGCAACGCCACCGCCGCGCCGTCGAAGACCGCACCGTCTGGGTCACCGACCTCGACGACGGCATGGCCGAACTCCGTGCAATCCTGCCCGCCGCCATCGCGCATGGCGTCCACGACCGCCTCAGCGAAATGGCACGAACCGTGATTGACGCGCGGCGGCACGCTGCGAACCCGGCTACCGACGCGGGCGGATGCGGGCAGGCGGAGCCCGCCGACAGCCTTGATGTTCGCACGACGGACCAGATTCGTGCCGACATTCTCGGCGACCTGCTCCTCACCGCCGCACCCACCGGCCACAACGGCGGCCCCACCGACCTCGGAGCGATCCGCGCCACCGTCCAGATCACCGTCCCGGTCATGTCGCTCATCGAGAAGCGCATCACCGACCCCTACGAGAGCGCATTCCTCGTCGGACACTCCCCCGTCGATCCCGAAACGGCCTGCATGCTCACCGCGCAGGCACCGGGGTGGGACCGGATCCTCACCCATCCGATCTCCGGCCAGGTGCTCGCCGTCGACAGATATAGACCGAGCGAGCAGCAACGAAGACACCTCACCGTCCGAGACCAACACTGTCGATTCCCCGGATGCCGCATGCCCGCCAAACGCTGCGATGTCGACCACACCATCGACCACGCCCACGGCGGCCAAACAGACGTCTGCAACCTCGCCTGCCTCTGCGAGAGGACATCACACGCTCAAACACAACACCGCCTGGACCGTCCGACAACTCCCCGGCGGAGTCCTCGAATGGACCAGCCCCACGGGTCGCATCTACATCGACACACCGGTCAGCACCATCGAATTCGCACCCGACCCCGAACACGAGATACCCAACGACCCCATCCCCGCCTCGACGACGCGGGTGCCCGAAGAACTCGACCCCGACGACATCGACTTCGACGAGCTCCAGTTCGACCCGCTCGAGCTCATCCCGTTCTGACCATCACCCGCGCCGTTCTGACCCTCACCCGCGAACAAACCCGCTCGTCGAGCGAGCGCAGCGAGACGAAACGACACCGCAGACCACCACCGTTTCGACTCGTCGCTGCCCTCCTCGCTCAACGAGCCAAAGGCGGTCAGGACGAGGCGACCAGCACGCGGCGCAACTCGACGATCTCGTCATCCGCGAGTCCGTGCGCCGCGAGAAACCCGACCGGCGACCCGTACCGCTCACCCAGCCGGTCGAGAAGTCGCCTCATGACCGGTGCCGGCGAACGCGTCGCGAGCTGCTCGATGTTGACGGCCTCGGGGTGCACCGCTCGAATACGCTCGACGACCTCACGATTGCGCTTCTCGGGTAGCAGCATCTCGGTGCGCGCATAGTCGGCGATGACGGCGTCACGGTCGACGCCCGCCGCGAGCAGGGTGAGTGCGACGGTCACGCCGGTCCGGTCTTTGCCGACCGTGCAGTGCACCAACACGGGCTTGATCTTCGACGATGGCGCGCACGACCTCGACGACGCGCGCGGCCGAGGCATCGATCATCTGCCCGTACATCGCATCCAGATCCATGTCCTGCGCGAAGAAAGACCCGACCGAACCGTGAAACAGGGGCACACGGACAGTCTGGAGCCGACTCGGTGCCGATACTCGGCGAGCGCTCGACCTCGTCGTCCGCACGCAGGTCGACCACACGGCGCAGCCCGAGGGTGCCGAGAGCGGCACGCCCCGAATCGGCGACGGCGGCGAGGTTCCCGGAGCGGAACAGGACGCCGTGTCGCGTCACTCCACCTGTCGGCGGGCAGACCACCGGTGTCCCGAAAGTTCAGTACTCCGGGGACGAGGGATTCATCGCTCACGCCGGGCCCGCCGCTGTGCCGGCATCCGTCTCAGCGCCGGCTCGAGCGGCGGCACGGGGTACCGCCCCGCGATCGCGACACGGTTGAACGCGTTGATGGAGACGCTCAACCAGCTGATGGCGGTGTACTCCTTCTCCGAGAGGATGCCTCCGACGCGGTCGTAGACCTCGTCCGAGATGCCGCCCTCGTGAATGAACGTGAAGGCCTCCGCGAGTTCGAGCGCCGCTCGCTCGCGCTCCGAGAACACCCCCGACTCTTCCCACGTGGGCAACTGAGCGACAAGGTCCGCCGTCCCACCGGCCTCGATCAAACGCGACACGTGGATGCGGGCACAGTAGGCGCATCCGTTCAGTTGCGAGATGTGCAGCAGCACGATCTCGCGCAGACGCTCCTCGATGCCGTTCTCACGAGCAATGGCGCCGACGGCCTTCGAGAACGCATCGAGTGTGCGGAAGGCGGTGGGCTCCGCGCGGGAGAGGTGCACCCGCGGCTGAGTCATAAGCCCATTCTATCCGCGCGGCACCCCGCGAGCCTCTGCCACTCGAATTCGCCGCGACTCGCGAACGACGGCAGAATGGGCACGACCGCGCTTCTGAGCCGTAGAGGACCCTCCCTGATGAGTGACACTTTCGACGAGTTCTTCGTCGCCGAGCAGGCCGAGGCCGCGGGAATCGCGACACCGGAGACGGCGCACGAGCGCCTCACGATCCCACTCGAGGACGGCCGGAGCCTGAGCGCGCTGCGCTGGGGGTCCGAGCGCCCTCGGGTGACGTTCCTGCACGGCGCCGGGCTCAACGCACACACCTGGGACACCACCATCCTCGCCCTCGGCATCCCGGCGCTCGCGATCGACCTGCCCGGGCACGGCGACTCATCCTGCGCCACGACGCCGACTATCGCCCGCGGACGATCGCGCCGGACATCGCTGCCGCTCTGCAGTGCCTGGACGACGCCCTCAGGTGCTCGTCGGCCAGTCCCTCGGCGGTATCGTCTCGGCGGCCGTGGCTGCGGCGCATCCGGAGTTCGTCGAGTCGCTCGTCATCGTCGACGTCACCCCCGGGATCGACCCCGGCGAAGGTCCCGCGGTGCTTCGTGAGTTCTTCTCCGGGCCGACCGACTATGCCACGCGCTATGAGCTCGTCGACCGGGCCATGGCCTTCGGCCTCGGCGGAGATCGTCGCGCCACCGAGCGCGGCGTCTACCTGAACACCCGCGTGCGCCCGGACGGCCGCGTCGAGTGGAAGCACCACATGGCGCGCCTGGCCGCGACGGCGCTCGCGCCCGCGTCACCCGAAGCCTCCGCGCCAGGCTCGCCGAGCCCCCGCGAGAGCCGGTTCTCGGCGGGCACGGCTGGGACGACCTCGCAGCCGTGCGCGCACCGCTGACCCTCATCCGCGGGACGCAGGGTTACGTAACCCCGGCGAACCTCGAGGAGTTCGAACGGCGCCTGCCCGAGGCATCCGTCGTCGAGGTGGAAGCGAGCCACAACGTCCAGGAAAACATCCCCGTGGAGCTGGCAAACCTCGTGCGCGAGCGGATCGCCGACTGAGCCGATTCGGCATGCGGGGAACGTATGGCGCGCTTGTGTCGTTATACAACCTTGTGTCGTTATACAACCTTGTGTCGTTATACAACACCGTCAGGTCCGATACACCCGGCTCAGCGCTCTAGGCTGGGTGATCGCAGCAATGACGCACCCCGAGAATTTTCCAGCCGCGGCGATCGCACAGCAATCCGACGCCGCGGTACCTGCGAAAGGACCTCCCACATGTTCCGCCGTCCCGCACTGCTCGCTGCGGCAACGCTCGCGGCCGCAGCTCTCGTCCTCTCCGCCTGCTCGGGCAGCACCGAGCCCGACCCCTCGACGCCCTCTGCGGAAGTCGACCCCAGCGCCACCGTCACGGTGCGCTTGGTGCTCGAGCCGAGCAACCTCAACATCCGGGAGATGTCCGGCGCCGCCCTCGACCAGGTACTCGTCGACAATGTCTATCAGGGCCTGATCTCGCGCACACCCGAGCAGGACATCGTGCCGACTCTCGCAACGGAGTACGACGTGTCGGACGATGGCCTGACCTATACGTTCACGGTGCGGGAGGGCGTTACCTTCCACAACGGCGAGCCCCTCACACCGCAGGATGTCGTCAGCTCGCTGACCACGGCACGTGACAACCCCGCGTTTGTGGACTCGGGACGCCTGGCCGGCATCACCTCGATCACCGCCGAGGGCCAGAACGTCGTCCTCACCCTCGCCGCACCCGACTCGACGCTGCTCTGGACACTCACCGGTCGCGCCGGACTGGTGTTCAAGGAGGGCGACACCACCGTCCTCAACACCGCCGAGAACGGCACGGGTCCGTTCACTCTCGCCAACTGGCGCCAGGGCGACAGCATCACACTCGTGCGCTACGACGGCTACTGGGGGGAGCCCGCCGCGGCCGCCGAGGTCGTCTTCGACTACATCCCCGACAACACGGCCGCCCTGAACGCCGCGCTTTCGGGCGAGGTCGATGTGCTGACCGGCTTCGACCCCAACTTCGAGGATCAGATCGAGGCGAACGGTGACTTTGCCCTGGTCACGGGTCCTTCGACCGACAAGGGCACCCTCGCGTTCAACTCGCGCGCCGAACCGCTCGACAACGTTCGCGTGCGCGAGGCCATCCGCCGAGCGATCGACCACGACGCGATCATCGAGGCACTCGGTGCCGGGCAGACCCTGTACGGTCCGATCCCCGAGCTCGACCCGGGCTACGAAGACCTGTCGGACGTCGCCCCGTTCGACCCGGAAGCCGCGCGCGAACTGCTGGCCGAAGCCGGCGAGGAAGACCTCGACCTTACGCTCACGATCCCCTCCTTCTACCCGACCACGATCGCGCAGGTTCTCGTCTCGCAGCTCGCGGATGTCGGCATCACGCTCACGGTCAACTCGGTCGATTTCGCAACCTGGCTACAGGACGTCTACGTCAACCAGGACTACGACCTGAGCTTCGTGCTCCACACCGAGGCGCGCGACTTCGAGAACTGGGCCAACCCGGACTACTACTTCACCTACGACAACCCCGAGGTGCAGCGCCTGTACGCGGCATCCGTCGCCTCGCTGGACGAAGAGACCGCGGCCGACCTGCTGCGCCAGGCCGCGCGCTTGGTCTCGGAAGACATGGCGGCCGACTGGCTGTACAACGGCGAGTCCGTTCTTGCGGTCGGCACGAACGTGTCGGGGATGCCGTCGACCAACGTCAACGAGCGCCTCAACGTCGCGGAGCTGGGTAAGAGCGCCGATTGATCCGATACGCGCTGACACGGCTGCTCCTGCTGCTCGCGGGACTGCTGGTTGCCAGCGTGCTCATCTTCGCCACGCTCCGGGTACTGCCCGGCGACGTGGCGCAGCTGATCGCGGGCGCACAGGGGACGCCCGAGCAGGTCGCGGCAATTCGCGAGCGGCTCGATCTCGATCAGTCCGTTGTGGCGCAGTACGTCGAGTGGGTCGGCGGGCTGCTGCGGGGTGACCTCGGCACCTCGCTGATCAACGGATCGACGGTCGTCTCAGAGCTCGTGCAGAAGGCCGAGGTCACCGTCCCGCTCGGGCTCATGTCGCTGCTCATCGCTCTGCTGTTCAGCCTGCCGCTCGGGGTGCTCTCGGCCGTGCGGCGCGGGAGGGCGGGCGGCACAGCCATCAACGTCGGCTCACAGGCCCTCGCCGCCGTGCCGGTCGTCTGGGCGGGCATGATGCTGGTCGTCGTGTTCTCGGTATGGCTCGGATGGCTCCCGCCCAGGGATTCCCGCGCGCGGGATGGAGCGATCCCGCTGGCCGCCCTCAGATCGCTGCTGCTGCCCGCACTGACGATCGGCATCGTCGAGGGGGCACTACTTTTGCGGTTCGTTCGGAGCGCGACACTGCAGGCGGCCGGACAGGACTTCGTGCGCACCGCCGCAGCGAAGGGGCTGACCCGCACGCAGGCACTGCTGCGCCACGGCCTGCCGAGCGTCGGCCTCTCGGTCATCACGGTGCTGGCGCTGCAAGTCGCCGGCATCATCGTCGGCTCGGTCATCATCGAGCAACTCTTTGGCCTGCCCGGAATCGGGCGCATGCTGGTGGAGGATGTCCAAAATCGCGATCTTCCGAAGGTGCAGGGCGAGCTGCTCGTGCTGACCGGTTTCGTGCTGGTTCCGGCTTCGTGGTCGACCTCGTCCACCGCGCTCTTGACCCCCGACAGCGGGAGGCGTAGTGAGTACGCGTCGTCGCGGGAGCACCCTCGGCTGGGTCTGGCGCCAGTGGACCGGCAGGTTCGGGCTGATCATCGTCGGCCTGGTCGTTCTCGCCGCCGCGGTGTCACTCGTGTGGACCCCTTTCAACCCGCAGAGCATCGACATCGCCGATCGGTGGGCACCGCCCGGATGGCCTCACCTGCTCGGCACCGACAACACCGGCCGCGACATCCTCAGCATCCTCATGGCGGGTGCCCGCACGACGGTGTTCGTCGCCGTCGGCGCGGGCATCGTCGCGACCGTCTTCGGCGTCTTGCTCGCGGCGCTCGGAGCGCTCACGGCCCGCTGGCTGCGTGAGTCGATCGCGGTGCTGGTCGACATCCTGATCTGCCTTCCCCGTCTTGCTGATCGCGATGATGATCTCGGCCGTCTGGGGGGGATCGCTCTGGGTCGTGGTGTGGTCGGTCGGCATCGGATTCGGCGTCAACATCGCCCGTGTGATGAGGCCCGAGCTGCGGCGGGTGCTGCACAGCGACTTCGTGATGGCCGGGAAAGCAGCAGGTCTCACCCCCGTACAAAACCTTGCACGTCACCTGCTACCGAACGTCGCGCCGGTTTTCATCGTGCAGTTGTCGTGGTCGATGGCGGTCGCGGTTCTGGCCGAGGCGGGTCTCTCGTACCTCGGCTTCGGGGCATCGGTCACCGAGCCGTCGTGGGGTCGTCTTCTCGCCGACCTTCAGGGGTATCTGACCGTCTACCCGTTGTCGGTGCTGTGGCCGGGACTCGTCATCACCTTCACAGTTCTCGCGCTCAACCTGCTCGGCGATGCGATTCGAGAGGCGACTGATCCGACGCTCCGCCAGTCCGGCGGCTCGGCACGTGCCGCTCGTACCCATGTACCGGAGGTCGGTCCGTGAGCCTCGTCGTGCGCGACCTCGTGATCGAGATCGACGGTAACCGTGTCGTCGATGGTGTGTCGTTCGATGTTCCGGATGGCACACGCCTCGGGCTCATCGGCGAATCCGGTTCGGGTAAGTCGCTGACCGCGCTCGCGATCCTGGGGCTGCTTCCCGAGGGGGCCGAGGCATCCGGCAGTATCGTCTGGGACGGCCGGGAGCTGATGGGGATGTCGGATCGCGAACTCGCCGCTCTGCGCGGCGATGACATCGGCATCGTCTTCCAAGAACCCCGGGCGGCGCTGAACCCCATCCGCACCGTCGGGCGCCAGATCGCGGAATCGATCCGCATCCACGAGCGCGCGTCGAAGCGCGACGCGTGGCATCGGGCGCTGGGTGAGGCCGAACGCGTACGGTTGCCCGATCCCCCCGCAGCTCCTGACGCGCTACCCCCACCAGCTCTCGGGCGGTCAGTTGCAGCGCGTCGCGATCGCGATGGCGCTCGCGTGCCGGCCGCGACTGCTGATCGCCGACGAGCCGACGACCGCGCTCGACGTCACGATCCAGGCCGAGATTCTGCGGCTCCTGCATACGCTCGTCGACGAGGACGGGATGTCGCTCGTCTTCATCACGCACGACCTCGCCGTGCTGTCACAGATCGCCACGCACGGCATCGTGCTCGAGGGCACCGGCCGGGTCGTCGAGTCCGCGCCCGTCCGCGAGCTCCTCACCGCACCGCGCTCCCCCGTTACGCAGGGCCTGCTGCGCGATGCCACCGCGACGCTCTGGCGCTCGGCCGACCAACTCGAGGCGGAAGCCCGCGGCGCGGAGGATGCATCATGAACCGCGACATGCTGCTCACCGGACGCGGCCTGAACCGACGCCACACCCTGCCGCGGCGGACCCTCTTCGAGCCGCGCCGCGTCACGACAGCGCTCGAAGACGCCGACATCGACGTGCGCGCGGGCGAGTCCGTCGGGATCATCGGCGAGTCCGGATCGGGCAAGTCGACCCTCGTGCGGCTGCTGCTCGCGCTCGATGCCCCGACATCCGGAACCGTGTCGTTCGAGGACAGGGACGTGGATGCCTCGGCCTCCGCCCGCGACCTGCACTGGCTGCGGCGGGGCACCGGCATCGTGTTCCAGGATCCGTACTCTTCGCTGGACCCGCGGATCAGCGTCGGCCGGATCGTCGGCGAGCCGCTCTGGGCGCTCGGTATCGAGGGCGACCGTCGCGCGCGAGTTCGCGAGGTGCTCGATCTCGTCGGACTCGATCCCGCGATGGCCGAGCGCTTCCCGCACGAGTTCTCGGGTGGCCAGCGGCAGCGCATCGCGCTCGCCCGCGCCATCGCGCACCGACCGCGCCTGCTCGTCGGCGACGAACCGCTCTCGGCCCTCGACGTCACGGTGCGCGCGCAGATCCTTGCTCTGCTGAAGAAGCTCCGCGTCGAGCAGGGTATGGCGCTCCTGTTGGTCTCGCACGACATCGGGGTCGTCCAGAACGTGTGCGACACGGTCATCGTCATGAAGGATGGCCGCATCGTGGAAGAGGGCCCGACCGAACGGGTTCTGCTCGAGCCGCAGGTCGCCTACACCCGGCGCCTGCTCGACTCCATCCCGACCATCACCCCCTAGCGCTCCGTTTGGCCAGGCCTCACGGCGCGTTCAGATAGCGGATGACCGCCTGAACGCGCCGATGGCTGTCGCTCGCCGAGGGCAGCCCGAGCGCGACGTAGATATGCGAGACGTGCTGCACGACGGCCTTCTCCGTGAGAAAGAGCGTCGCCGCGAAGTTGGCATTGCTGCGCCCCTCGGCCACAAGTGCGAGCACCTCGCGCTGCCGAGGGGTGAGTTCTCCCACGGCACGCTCGGGGTAGCGTGGGCACGTGATCTGGAGCGTCGGCAGTACCGTGCTGGGTGCGGCCATCATCGCGTACGGGCTGACCGACATCTTCCTCACCTTGTTGCACCCGCACGCGCGCGGACGGATGACCCGCGGCATCGTCTCCGGGGTCTGGCATCTGACTTCGGGGCTCGGCCCACGGGCACGGGCGGCATCCGGACCGATCGCAACACTCGCCGTCGTGCTCGCGTGGGCGACCGCCCAAGCGGTCGGATGGGCACTCGTCTATCTGCCCCATGTGCCGGAGGGCTTCCTGTACAACGAGGGTATAAACCCCGATCGCTACGTCGACTTCTTCGAAGCCCTGTACGTCTCGCTGGTGTCGCTGTCGACCGTCGGGTTCGGCGAGGTCGTGCCGATCGAACCGATCATCCGAATCCTCGCCCCTGTCCAGGCAGTGATCGGATTCGCGCTCCTGACCGCATCGGCGACCTGGCTGCTGCAGCTCTTCCCCACGCTCGGGCGCCGTCGGTCGACCGCACTGTCGCTGACGATGCTCGGCAGAGCGGGATACGCGGACCGACTGCACGAGATGGATGCAGCGTCCGCCGCGACGGTCGTGCGCGGTGTCGCGCAACAGATCGCCGCGGTCCGCGTCGACCTCAGCCAGAGCCCGGAGTCGTACTACTTTCGCGAAGGCCAAGCCCCGACCTCCCTGGGCCGCGCGCTCCCCGTCGCCGTCGCACTTGCCGCCGCGGCACGCACCTCACCGAATACGGACCTCTCCATGGCAGGCACGGTGCTCGAGGACGCGCTCGAAGACCTCGGCGCGTGCCTGCGCGACAACTTCGGCGCTCGCGGGGAGTCCCGCGCGGACTTCATCGACTCCTTCGCGCGTGACCACGCGTGAGTCGGGCGGGCCACCGTCGACGCACCCGGCACAGCGCACGACGGCTACAGTTCGCGACATTCGCTACGTCGATCGATGGCGCGGATGACGAATGCTGTAGCCCTCGTGTGATCACGCACCAGCGTTTCGACTCGTCGCTACGCTCCTCGCTCAACGAACGCACCCGGGCCACCGGTTTGAGCAAGCAAAGCGAGTCGAAACGCGCATGCCGAGCGAGCAAGGCCCACCGGTCGTTGAGCGAGCGCAGCGAGACGAAACGCCCCTCGCTTAACGAGCGGGTCGAGGAGTCAGCGGCTGAACAGACCGCGCTTCTTCTTTTTCTTCGGCGACAGCGATTTCTGCAGGTAGACCGTGCCGAGCCAGCGGCCGAATTTGAAGCCCACGCGCCCCATCCGCCCGACCTCGGCGAAACCGAGCTTCTCGTGCAGGGCGATCGAGGCATCCGCTCCCTTGTCGCTGATCACGGCGACGATCTCGCGGATGCCCTTCTCTTCGCAGGCCTCGATCAGCGCTTCGAGTAGGGCCCGACCGAGGCCCTTGCCCGCAGCCGCGTGACCGAGATAGATCGAGTTCTCGACCGTGTAGCGGAAGGCGGACTTGCCCGCCCAGGGCTGCACGAGCGCGTAGCCGAGGATCTGGCCACTCGGAGATTCCGCGACGAGGAACGGAAGCTCCAGCTTGGCGAGATGCTCGAACTTCTCACGCCACTGTCGGAGCGTCCAGCGCTTCTCATCGAATGTCACAACGGAGTTGGTGACGTAGTAGTTGTAGATCTCACGGATGTCCGGGATGTCCGCCGGAGTGGCCGGGCGGATCTCGTACGAAAACGGCCGCTCGGGCTCGGGCAACTTGCGCAGGTGACGAGGAGGGCGCCGCTTCTGCTTGTCGTATTCCTCCTCCAGCATCAGTCCAGCCTACGCGGGCAGACCCCAGTCGACGGCGGTCGATCCGGCCTTTTCGAGCATCTCGTTGGCCCGTGAGAACGGCTTCGATCCGAAGAATCCACGCGAAGCGGACAAGGGTGACGGATGCGCGGATTCGATGATCGGCGTTGCGCCGAGCAGCGGTCGCAGGTTCGCGGCATCCCTCCCCCACAGGATCGCGACGAGCGGACGATCACGCGCGGCGAGCGTGCGGATCGCGAGTTCCGTGACCTTCTCCCATCCCCAGCCGCGATGTGACCCGGATACGCCGGGCGTGACTGTCAGCACACGGTTCAGCAGCATGATGCCCTGGTCGGCCCACGCGGACAGATCACCGTGTGGTGCCGGCGCGATGCCGAGATCGCTGCCCAGCTCTTTGTAGATGTTCGCGAGGCTCCGCGGAAGGGGGCGGACATCCCGCTCCACGGCGAAGGAGAGCCCGATCGGATGTCCCGGCGTCGGGTACGGGTCCTGCCCGACGATCAACACCTTGACCTCGTCGAGGGGACGCTGGAATGCGCGCAACACGCGATCACCCGCGGGCAAATAGCCCCGCCCTGCCGCGGCCTCCGCACGCAGGCGCTCGCCGAGCGCAGCGATGTCGGGAGCGACGGGCTCGAGAGCGCGGGCCCAGCCCGCATCGATCAGGCCGTCGTCGGCGAGTTGCGCGAGCGAGCGAGCCACGGGATCAGGAGGCATCCTCTTCGATGACCGAACCCTTCCACGACCAGGGGAAGTCGATCCACAATGCCGTCTCGCGCCAGGAGTAGTCCGGCATCGCGATCGAACCGGGCTTGGTGTAGATCGTGGCCGAGCGGACGTCCGCGCCGCGTTCGCTCAGCAGGCGCACGGCGAGCGCGAGAGTCCGACCGCTGTCGGCCACGTCATCCACGAGCAACACGCGACGCCCGTCGAGGTACTCCATGTCGAGTTCGGGGCGGAGGAGTTCGGGAGCATCCAGGACCGTGCCGATGCCGGTGTAGAACTCCACGTTCAGGGCACCGCAGTTCTTCGCGCCGAGGGCGTAAGCCATCGCGCCGCCGGGCAACAGACCCCCGCGCGCGATCGCAACGACGACCTCGGGAACGAAACCGTCGGCGACGATCGTCCGGGCAAGATCGCGACATGCCTCCCCGAAACCGTCCCAGGTCAGGTGCTCGCGCTCCCCCGTGTATTCACCCATGCGGGGCGACTCCTTCCCGGCTCACGCCGTCGTCGTGCATCTCAGTTGAGCCCTGCGCTGCCGCAGAATCACTCGTGCTCCGGGCGAACTCGCAGCGGTCCACGAGCCAGGAGGTGTTGCGCGGACTGCGCCACGGGGCGCATCGTCACGAGATCCAGGTTGACGTGAGCCGGAGCGTTCATCGCGTAGACGATGACGTCCGCGACATCCGACGCGACGAGGGGTGCTTCGACACCGTCATACACGCGATCCGCCGCCGCCGTATCTCCACCCAGCCGGTTGAGGGTGAACTCGGGCGTATAGACCATGCCCGGCGCGACCTCGACCACGCGGATCGGTTCGCCATTGAGCTCGAGGCGCAGGGCGTGCACGAGCATCGCCTCAGCCGCCTTGGCCGCGTTGTAGCCGGCGCCGCCGGGGTAGGCGACCTGCGCGGCCGTCGACGTCACGAAAACAGCATCGGCATGGCCGCCATCTGCCGCCGCCGCGCGCATGAGGGGCAGCAAAGCGACGACGAGACGCTGCGTGGAGAGCACATTGACCTCGTACATCCACGTCCAGTCGGACGGGTCGCCGTCCTCGACGCGCTGCGTACCGCGAGCGCCGCCCGCGATCTGCACGAACGCGTTCACGGGCCCCGTGCTCTCGAGCCAGTCGGCGAGGGCATCGACGTCTGCCTGGTTGGTCAGGTCGGCGGCGAACACCTCGGCGCCGGTCTCGTGTGCAAGCTCTGCGAGACGTTCGGCCCGGCGGGCCACACCGACCACATCCCAGCCTGCTTTGCGGAGGGCCACCACGGTCGCCCAACCGATTCCCGAACTCGCACCGGTCACAACCGCACGCCTATTTGCCACGGACCCACGCTAGTCCGCCCCGACGGGGTGAACGAACTCGGCGACCCCGCCCGGGCCTGCGAACGGAGACACCAACGGAGACACCAACGGAGCCACGACAAGTGTTACGTAACATTTCCGGACCATTGTCGGGACATCCGTCGATCCGTAGCCTCGCTACAGACGCGACAGCCGCCGCGTCCCACAAACCACAGGAGTACCCACCATGTCCGCACCGGAAAACTGGCGCTTCGAAACCAAGCAGGTCCACTCGGGCGCTCAGCCCGACCCGACCACCAAGGCACGCGCGACGCCGATCTATCAGACGACGTCGTACGTCTTCGACAACACCGAGCACGCCGCGAACCTCTTCTCGCTGGCCGAGTTCGGCAACATTTACACGCGCATCATGAACCCGACGCAGGATGTCGTCGAGCAGCGCCTCGCCGCGCTCGAGGGCGGCACCGGTGCCCTCCTCGTCGCAAGCGGCCAGGCAGCCGAGACGTACGCGGTGCTCAACATCGCGCAGGCCGGCGACCACATCGTCTCGTCGTCATCGATTTACGGCGGAACCTACAACCTGTTCAAGTACACGCTCGCCAAGCTCGGTATCGAGACGACGTTCGTTGAAAACCAGGACGATGCGGACGAGTGGCGCGCTGCTGTCCGCCCGAACACGAAGCTGTTCTTCGGTGAGACGATCGGCAACCCGAAGATCAACATCCTCGACATCGCGAAGGTTGCGGGCGTCGCGCACGAGGTCGGTGTTCCGCTGATCGTCGACAACACGATCGCGACCCCGTACCTCATCCGTCCGCTCGAGCACGGCGCCGACATCGTCGTGCACTCGGCCACGAAGTTCCTCGGCGGTCACGGCACGGTCATCGGTGGAGTCATCGTCGACGGCGGCAAGTTCGCCTGGTCGCAGAACGTCGAGAAGTTCCCCGGCCTCACCGAGCCCGACCCGTCGTACCACGGCGCCAGCTACACCACGGCCGTCGGCGACGCGCTCGCCTATGTCATCAAGGCCCGCGTCACGCTCCTGCGTGACCTCGGTGCCTCGATCGCGCCGCAGAGCGCCTGGCTGCTCATCCAGGGCATCGAGACCCTGTCACTGCGCATCGAGCGTCACGTGCAGAACGCGCAGGAGATCGCCGAGTGGTTGGAAGACCACGAAGATGTCGCGTCGGTCAACTACTCGGGCCTGCCGTCGTCGCCCTGGTACGCCGCCGCGAACACGTATGCCCCGAAGGGCGTCGGTGCGGTGCTGTCGTTCGAGCTCAAGGGCGGTGTCGAAGCGGGTCGCGAGTTCGTGAACTCGCTCGAGCTGTTCAGCCACCTCGCCAACATCGGCGACGTCCGCTCGCTCGTCATCCACCCGGCGTCGACGACGCACTCGCAACTGACGCCCGAGCAGCAGCTCACGTCCGGCGTGACGCCGGGCCTCGTGCGCCTGTCGGTCGGTATCGAGAACATCGCGGACCTCAAGGCCGACCTCGAGCAGGCGCTCGCCGCCGCCCGCAAGGTCTCGGAGGCCGCGCGCGCGTAGTTTCGCGTCACCGGATGCCCCGCGCTCATCCCCCTCGAGGAGATGTGCGCGGGGCATCCGTGTTCTCCGCTGCGGCGCGTTCTCTCGCGGCGGCGGCGGACCATGCATCGAACGGTCGCGACTCGCCGTGCGCGCTCACACCTGCACGGCGAGTCGCGACCGTTCGATGACGCGCGAGGCCGCGGCTAGGCGGGCCCCTCGGCCAGGACAGCCGCGGCGAGAACCTCGGCGATGGGTGTGACGTTGAACCCGGGATCGAGCGATCGCTGCAGCACCGCGCCGTCCACAGAGGCAGTGATCGTCGCGGCGAGCGCCGATGCTGCGGCCGGAGCGACGCCCGCGGACTCGAGCGTCGACGCGATTCGCCCACGGTATACGTCGAGCAAGGTGGCGATCTCGACGCGCAGCGCCTCGTCCCGACCAGCCGCCGGAAGCGACTCGTGCAGCAGGCGCAACTCGCGGCTCGCGGACGCTCCGCCCGGCCCGGGACTGACGAGTTCTGTCACCCACGCGAGCACACCGGCGGGCGTCGGGTCGAACGCAGCCATCGGCTGATCGAAAAATCGCCGGATCGCCCGTATGGTCGCTTCGCGTCGCAAGTTATCAATGCTGCCCGCGTGATAGTGCACCAGTCCCTGCGCGACGCCCGCACGATCCGCGACGCGGCGTGTCGTCGCGGCCGACCATCCCTCGTCGGCGATGACGGCTTCGGTCGCATCCAGCAGGCGCACCATCGGCGCATCCGGACTCACGACACGAGGCCCTTGATCGCGAGGGTCATGACGACGCCCGCGAGTGCGAGGCTTGCGACCTCGAGCACGAGCAGCTGCTACGGCAGAGCATCCTTCACGACCGGAAACACGCGCCCGAGGTCGAGGGCGAAGACGGCGGTGTACAGGATGCCGATGACGAGTGCGACGACCAGGCTGCCGCCGACCTCGGCGATCGCAAATCCCGCGGTTGCGAGGCTCGCGACCCCGAGGCTGATCAAGAACACGTTGAACAGGTTGAATTGCCAGCGCGGCAGTTCCGAGAAATCGCGGGTGTCGACCTGCCCACCTGGCGCCATCGGCGTCAGTGTGAAGGCAAGCGCGACGAGCAAACACGCGATGGCGGTAAAGATGACGGACATCCGGGCTCCTTGATGAAATGTTGAGCAAACGCCTTGGGCGCTTGCTCAACTCCTACTCCTTCATCGCGATCCGCCACGGCTTGGGGCGTCGGGTTCGCGTTGGGGCGCGGGTGCCCGCGCCCCAACGGATTTCCGGCGCCCCAAGTCGACCGCGGGAGTGGGCGGGACGGGGCTTTCGGGCGTAACGTGACGGCCCACCCATAGCCGGGCACGCAAGAATGGCCTGATGGACTGGCAGAGCTCTGAGGACACCTATCCGGCGATGCCGGTGACGGAGGCCGACGCGCGGATGCTGCTAGGCCGACCGCCCGCCACCGGCGCTTGGCGCGACGGCGACCCCGTCGGCGACCGTCGTTTCGCCGCGTTCGGGCCCTTCCGCACCGAGGGCGGAGCAGAGCTGCCCAGCTTCCGCCTCGCCTTCGAGAGTTGGGGTGAGCTGAACGCAGCGCGCGACAATGCCGTGCTGATCCTGCACGCCCTGACCGGCGACAGCCACGTCCGAGGACCCGCGGGGCCCGGCCATCCGACCGACGGCTGGTGGTCCGACATCGTCGGCCCCGGTGCCGCGATCGACACCGACCGCTGGTTCGTCGTCGCACCCAACATGCTGGGCGGATGCCAGGGCTCGACCGGACCCGCGAGCATCGCACCCGACGGGTACGAGTGGGCGGAGCGATTCCCCTACGTCACGATCCGCGACCAGGTCGCCGCGCAGGCGCAGCTCGCCGACGAGCTCGGCATCGAAGCCTGGGCCGGCGTTGTCGGAGGCTCGATGGGCGGGATGCACGCGCTCGAATGGGCGGCGGGGCATCCGGATCGCGTCGCGCGCGCGGCGATCATCGCGGCTCCCCCGCTCACCACGGCCGATCAGATCGCGCTCAACTCGGTACAGCTCGACGCGATCGCGATCGACCCGCGATTCCAGCGCGGGGAATATTACGACGCGGGCGACGGGGACGGTCCTCACCGCGGACTCGCCCTCGCTCGACGCATGGCGCTGCTGAACTACCGCAGCCCCACCGAGCTCAACCAGCGCTTCCAGCGGTCGTGGCAGTCGGGCGTGAGCCCGCTCGGTCACGGCGGCCGCTTCGCCGTGGAGTCCTACCTCGACTTCCACGGCAACCGTTTCACGCGGCGCTTCGACGCGAACAGCTATATCCGCCTCGTCGAGGCGATGAACTCCCACGATGTGGGACGCGATCGCGGCGGCGTCGAACAGGCGTTGGCACAGGTCACGGCGCGCACGCTCGTGCTGGGTATCGACAGCGACCGGCTGTTCCCCGTCGAGGGACAGGAGCGGATCGCCCGGGCCATCCCGAACACGCTCGACGGCAACTCCCCTACCGTCATCACGAGCGACTACGGGCACGACGGCTTCCTCATCGAAACCCACGTCGTCGGTACGCACCTCCGGCGCCTGCTCGAGGATTAGCGGCGCAGGCAGCGGCGCGCCTACCGAAGCTGAGCGAAACCTTCCGCGGAACGCGTCTTGCCCACCACGAGAATCGTGTCTCCCGCGCGCAGAACCGTCTGGTTGTCGGCGTTGTCCCACACATCGTCGTGTTGGTAGGCGGCAATTGTCACGCCGTGCGACTTGCGGAGGCCCGTCGAGCCGAGCGGAACATCCTGAATCGAGGCCGGCACGGGAGCCTTGACCATCGCGTAGCCCGGCGCGATCTCGATGAAATCGAGCGCCGCTCCGCGGACGAGGTGCGCCACGCGACGCCCCATGTCTTTCTCGGGATAGATCACCTTGTGCACCCCGAGCTGCTCCAGGATCAGCCCGTGCTCATCGTTGACGGCCTTGGCCCAGATCACCGGGATGTTCATGTTGAGCAGCACGGAACAGGTCAGGATGGATGCCGAAATGTTGCCGCCGATCGACACGACGACGCGGTCGAACTCGTCGATCGCGAGCTGATGTAGCACCTCACGCTTGGTCGAGTCGGCGCGGACGACCTGCGTGAGCTCGCCGTTGAGGGACTGGACGATGTCTTCGTCGAGGTCGATGCCGAGCACCTCGGTTCCGGATGCCATGAGCTCGAGCGCGAGCGATCGCCCGAACCTGCCGAGCCCGATCACGGCCACCGAGTCAGCCTCGGCGATGCGCCGCGATCGTTCGCTGGCGCCGAACTGCGGGAACTTAGCCAATGGCCGGCCTTTCTTTCGGAAGTTCGTACAGGATCCGTCGCTCGCGGAGCGCGAGGGCCGAACCGAGGGTGAGTGGGCCGATGCGTCCGAGGAACATCAGGATGACCAGGACTATCTGGGCGCTCTCGGGAAGCGCAGCGGTGATGCCCGTCGACATCCCGACGGTCGCGAAGGCCGAGATCGTCTCGAAGAGCGACTTGTCGAGATTCTCGCCGCTCAGGAACATGATGAGCGCGGTGCCCGCGATCACGGCGCCGACGGCCATGAGCACGACTGTGATCGCCTGGCGGTGGACCGCGCGCGACAGACGCTTGCCGAAGATGTTGACCGCGCCCTCACCACGCAGCTCTGTCACGAGGATGAAGAACAGCACGGCGAACGTCGTCACCTTGATGCCGCCCGCGGTTCCCGCGGGGCCGCCGCCGATGAACATCAAGACGTCGATGCCCAGCCAGGTCTCGTCGCGCATGGCGCCCACGTCGACCGAGTTGAAGCCCGCGGTCCTGGTCTGCACGGACTGGAAGAAGCCGGCGAGAACCCGCGACCACGGGTCGAGCCGGCCGAGGGTCGCCGGATTGCTCCACTCGATCGCGGTGATGTATACCGTTCCCGCCACGAGCAGGACGGCGGTCACCGCCAGTACGAGGTTGGTGTTCATCGACCAGTGCAGCGGGCGCCGGAACTCGCGGCGGAGCTGCATGATCACGGGGAACCCGAGCCCACCCAGGATGATCGCGGCACCGATCGGCAGGCAGATGAACGGATCGCTCACGAAGCCCATGAGGCTGTCGCTGTACAGCGCGAACCCGGCATTGTTGAACGCCGAGATCGCGTGGAACAGGGCGAACCAGGCGGCTTCGCCCACGGTATAGCCGTAGCCGAGCAGAAAGCGCAGAAACAGGAGGACGAACGCGCAGGCCTCGATGATCACCGAGATCAGCACGATGCGGCGAACGAGCCCGCGGACGTCGTCCAAACCGAGGGATTTCGCCTCGGCTGCGGTGTTCAGCCGCGACCGCACCGACATTTTGCGAGCCAGTACGACGCCGATCAGGGCCGCGAAGATCATGATGCCCAGCCCGCCGAGTTGGATCAGCGCCAGAATGACGACCTGCCCGAAGCCCGTCCAGAACACCGGGGTGTCGACGACGACCAGCCCGGTGACGCACACGGCGCTCGTCGCGGTGAAGAGCGCCTCGACGAAGCTCGCCCCGCCCGGCCCGACCTTGGCGATCGGGAGCATGAGCAGAGCTGTGCCTGCGGCGATTGCCGCGGCGAACCCGAGCACGACGGCCTGGGCGGGTTGCAGGTGATGGCGTGATATTCCCTTTTGCCGGTCCCGCCCCGCTGTCCGACCGCGCGCTGCCGCCGCGGCGGGCGTCCTCTTCCTCACCGCAGAACTGTACTCCTCGTTGCGGGTTCCGGAAGTGTTCGGCGGGCGCTCGGAGCGGATCGGGACTCGAGCGCGAACGCGACAACGGCGATACCGACACCGAGTGCCGCGAGTGCAGCACCCACCCATGACGGCATGACGAAGCCCCACCCGAGCGCGATCACAACACCACCGAGCGCCGCGCCGAGGCTGTTGCCGATGTTGAGGGCCGAGTGATTGAGTGCAGCGGCGATCGCCTGGTTGTCGCCCGCGACATCCATGAGTCGCGTTTGAATCGCCGGGCTGGTGACCGCGGATGCGACCCCGATGAGGAAGATGAAGACGATGAGCGGCACGATGTACGCGGCGGTCGCTGCCAGGAGCGCCTGAACCACCACGAGCACGGCAAGACCCCCGATGAGGGTTGCGCGGAGGTTCTTGTCGGCCAGCACCCCGCCGAGGAGGTTGCCGACAGTCATCCCGATCCCCATCACGACGAGCACGATCGGTACCACCCAGAGCGGACTGCCCGAGATCTCGGTGACCAAGGGCGAGATGTAGCTGTAGACCGCGAAGAAGCCGCCGAATCCGATGGCACCGATCGCCAGCGTCAGCCATACCTGGCCGATTCGGAACACACCCAGCTCGGCGCGGAAAGTGCGTCCCGCATCCCCCGCGTGAGCGGGCACGAACACCCAGACCATGACGGTGGCTGCCGCGAAGATCGCAGCCACGACGAGGAAGGCCAGCCGCCAGCCGCTCGCCTGACCGAGGAACGTGCCGACCGGCACCCCGACGACGTTGGCGACCGTCAGGCCCATCAGGACGATCGCGACGCCCTTCGCACGCTTGCCGGGTCCCAGCACGTCGGCGGCGATGAGAGCACCCATGCCGAAGAACGCGCCGTGTGGCAGACCCGCGCCGAAGCGTGACAGAGCGACGAGCTCAAAGGTCGGGGCGATGACCGTGAGGACGGTGAACAGGGTGAGGGCGGCGGCCAGAGCCACGATCACGCGGTTGCGCGGAAAACGGGCGACAAGTCCGGAGATCGTGGGTGCCCCGACGACAACACCCAGCGCATAGAGCGAGATCAGCCATCCGGCTTGGGCGATCGCGTCGTCGGGCGAACTCGCCCAGACCGTCGGGAGCAGATCATGTGCGATCTCGGGAAGCAGACCCATGATGACGAACTCGGTCATACCGATGCCGAAGCTGCCGACCGCGAGCGAGATGAGAGCCCAGGTCGCAACCCGTCGGGTCGGGACGCGTGAGGGACCGATATCGGAAGGCGCTGCGGATGTCACCGAGCGATACTACCCCGCCATTCGAAACGATTCGGACGAGCCCCCTGCGCAAAAGAACCCGCGAAACGGATGCCTCGGCTAGGCGCCGGCCGATTCGTCGAGCGCCCGCTCCAGCCGCTCGATCTTGCCGTCGATCTCGCCGGAGTAACCCGGGCGGATGTCGGCCTTGAGCACCAGCGACACCCGTGAGCCGAACGGCATCACAGCCTCGGTCGCCCGACGCACCACATCGAAGACCTCATCCCACTCCCCCTCGATCTCGGTGAACATCGAGCTCGTGCGATGGGGCAGACCGGACTCGCGCACCACGCGCACCGCCGCGGCGACCGCGTCGTGGACCGAACCATCCGCGGCGGCGCCGGAGTCCGTCGGGCCACTGGGGGCACCGCTGGGGGCTACCGAGAAGGCGATGAGCATGATTCTCCCGAGGATCAGCGAGCGGACGTGAAACGGCGAGGGTCGCGCTTGCGCGCGCTGATCGTCGCCGCGGAGCGGGTCGGCACCCGAACGAGCGCCGCAACGATGATGACAAGCAGAACGATCGTGATGATGTTCCGGGCGGTGAGCAGAGCGACGGGCACGGGCTGCGTGTTCAGCACCCCGCCGTAGACGATCGGGTAGACGACCTGCGTCAACGCGGCGCTGACCAGCGACAACGCGGCCACCGTGGTCGCGCGCGTTCGATCCCAGACGATCCAGAATACGAGCGGTGCGATCAGCCAGGTCTGGAACTGGGGCGAGCCGACCTTGTTGAACACGATCAACACGAGAACCAAGGCGAGCGCGAGGGGCGGCAGCAGACGCACGTATGACGCGCCGCACCACACCTTGTATGCGCCCAGCCCGGCGATGCCCGCCACCGCAACCGCCAGCAGGGGTGTCATCACGGCGATCACGATATCGACGCTGGGACCCGTCACCTGGTAGGTCAGGACGTCGGTGTCATAGAAGGCGAACGAGCCCGCAACCCCCGCGACGGCCTGCCAGAGGTAGAAGGTGCTGACGGGCGCCTCGAGCTGCAAGCCACGCCCGGTCTGCTCGTCGATGAAGTCGAGGGCGTGGGCCCATCCGCCGAGCACGATGATCCCACCGAGCACGAGAGCGGTGACGAGCGCGGCGGAACCGATCACCGTCAGCCGGCGACGAAGGACGACGACCGCCGCGGCGATGAGCGCGGCCGGCCAGATCTTGATCCACGTCCCGACCGCCAGCAGCGCCGTCGCCACGGCCGGACGGGCCGCGAGCCACAGCAGACCCGCAACGGCCAACGGCACGGTGACGGCATCGATCCGATACATCCCGATCGGGCCGAGCAGCAGCGCATACGCCAGCCAGAACCAGGCGGCAGAGACGCGGGCGCGAGACCGGGCGCGTCCGATGAGCAGGGCGAAGGCGATCGCGTTCAGTGCCGTCACGAGGATCGACCACGCGATGGTGTAGCCGCCGAGCCACGCCAGGGCACGCGCGAGGATCATGGGCACGAGTGCGAGCTGCGGATACACGAACGGAGTCGTGATACCAACGATCTCGCGTCCATCGACCGCGGCGTCGGCCCACGGTTCGTACACGAGGTAGACATCGCCCATGGGCTGGTTCGGGAGCACCCATCCGAGGACCGCGACACTCAGATGCACAACGGCGAAGGCGACCCACAAGACAGTGCGGTGCTTCATCCACTCCCGCCACAGCCCACCCGACACCCGCTCATCCTAAGCGCGCGTTCCGAGCTCTCCCGCCCCGCCCCTGGAGGATGCGCGAAGCGTTACGCCGTGAGTCGTGCCCATACCGTCGGGATCGCCTCTGCCACCTCCAGGGCGACGAGCGGATGTCCCCGCCCGGCCCTGCCATCGAGATCGGAGTCGCGATCGGAGTCGCGCTCCGGGTCGCGGCCGCTGGGCCCCATCCCCGAGGCGATCCGGCCCGCAGCTCCATGCAGCCACGCCGCGGAGGCGGCGAGCGGCCCGAGGATCTCGGGGTCGGCGATCACCGCCGAGCTGCGCGCCGCGACGAGTGCGCCCACAACACCGGCCAGCACGTCGCCCGTACCCGCGGTCGACAGCCAGGGCGCCCCGGATTCGACCAACCCCAGCCATCCGCCCGGTGTCGCAACCCACGTGCGCGCACCCTTGAGCAGCACCGTTGCCCCTGTCTCGGCCGCGGTGTCGCGCGCGGCGGATGCGTCATCCGACCACTCGCGAGAGAGCCCGAGGTTCCGCCGCAGGCGGGCGAGTTCTCCCCGATGCGGGGTCAGCACGCGCGGCGCCGTCGCGCCCGCGAAGCCGAGCGCCCCCGCGTCGACGACGACCGGTTCCGCACCGTGCAGAATGTCAGCGAACCCCGCGCCCTCCTCCGTGTCGGCGTCATCGTCCGCGTCACCGTCGGCGTCGCCGACCGGCATTCCCGAACCGATCACCCACGCTTGAACACGTCCCGACCCACGCACGGTCTCGGGACGACGCGCCAGGACCATGGATGCCGCAGCGTCCGGTCCGATGTAGCGCACCATCCCGGCGCCCGCACGCCATGCGGCCTCGACGCCGAGCACCGCCGCGCCCGGGTACCGGGCCGAGCCCGTTCGCATTCCGACGACGCCGCGGGAATACTTGTCGTCGTTGTCCGTTGGCCTCTGCAGGTGCGCGGCCGTCTCGGCTGCAGTCCACGGCGACGGATACGACATCCCCACACGTTACCGCCGCGCCATCTCTCCGAGGAGCCCCTGTGAGCCTGCTGTTCCAGCCCATGACCATCCGCGCGACCGAGATCGCGAACCGGCTGTGGGTCGCCCCCATGTGCATGTACAGCGCGGAAGAGGGCGTGCCGAACGACTGGCACCACGTTCATCTCGCCCAGTTCGCGTCCGGCGGCGCAGGCCTGATCGTCGCGGAGGCGACCGCCGTCGTGGCCGAGGGTCGCATCTCGCCGCGTGACACGGGCATCTGGACGGACGAGCAGCGGGATGCATGGGCCCCGATCGTCGCGTCGATCCACGGCCGCGGGGCGGTGGCGGGTATTCAGCTCGCCCACGCCGGCCGCAAGGCATCGACCTGGTGGCCGTTCGCCGGCCGAGGGCACGGCAGCGTGGGTCTCGACGAGGGCGGCTGGACGACTTTCGCTCCCTCGGCCATCGCTTACCGCGGATACGCCGAACCCCGCGAACTGGATGCGGCCGGCATCGAAGCCATCGTCGACGGGTTCGTTTCGGCGGCGCGTCGTTCGATCGAGGCCGGGTTCGACATCCTCGAGATTCACGCCGCTCACGGGTACCTCCTGCACGAGTTCCT
This sequence comes from uncultured Actinomycetota bacterium, assembly GCA_963740165.1. GTDB lineage: Bacteria > Actinomycetota > Actinomycetes > Actinomycetales > Microbacteriaceae > Microbacterium. The sequence goes on from CAVUDC010000004.1 coordinate 455,323, forward strand.
CTCGCCGCTCAGCAACCAGCGCACGGACGAGTACGGCGGAAGCCTTGAGAATCGGTCCCGCCTGTTGCTCCGCATCGTCGCCGCCGTACGTGCTGAGGTCGGCGACGCGGTGCCCCTGTTCGTGAGGTTCTCGGGCACGGATGCGACCGAGGGTGGCTGGAGCGTCGAAGAAACAGCGACCGTATCGGTGTGGGCCGCCGAGGCGGGCGCCGACTTGTTCGACATCTCGAGCGGCGGACTGGTCGCGCACCAGCAGATCGTGACGGGGCCCGGGTACCAGGTTCCTCTCGCGGCGCACGTGCGTCGCGAAACCGGGTTGCTCGTGAGCGCAGTCGGCTCGATCACCGAGGGTTCGCAGGCGGAAGAGATCCTGCAGCAGGGCGACGCAGATGCGATCTTCGCGGCCCGGGAATGGCTTCGCGACCCGCACTTCGGACTGCGCGCCGCGGTCGAACTCGGCGAGAGCGTCGACCTCTGGCCTGCGCAGTACGCCCGGGCGGCGCTCATCCCGGCGCGATCGGCCTGACCCCAGGCCAGACCGGCGGGCCAGCCCGAACGGAGTTCACCCCAGGTCGTCGACGAACGCGCGCAGCTCGCGGGCGAACAGCTCGGGTTGCTCCCACGGTCCGAAATGGCCGCCGCGCGGCATCCTCGTCCACCGACGCACGTCGAAGAATCTCTCGGCATAAACACGCGGTGCCGGATTGATGTCTTTCGGGAAGATCGCGAATCCGGCAGGAACGGGCGCCGCACCGGTTGTACCCGTCGGGTGCAGCGCCGAGTCGCGATAGTAGCGTGCCGCCGAGGCGGCGGTAGCTGTCACCCAGTACAGAGTGATGTCATCCAACAGCTCGTCGGGGGTGAACACGCTGAAAACGTCACCGCCGTTGTCGCTCCAGGCACGGAACTTTTCGAGGTACCACGCCGCGAGAGCGATCGGTGAGTCGGTGAGGGCGTACGCGAGCGTCTGTGGTTTTGTGCGCTGCAAGAGCGCGTAGGCACCTTCGCTCTGGCTCCACTCGGCCATCGAGTCGGCCCACGCCGTCTCGTCGTCATCGAGAGATGCCGGATCGAGGGTGTATCGGTGCCAGAAAGGCACATCGCCGAGATGCACTCCAATCACATGATCCGCATGACGGTGCGCGATCGTCTCCGCGATCGTGCTGCCGACGTCACCGCCGTGCACGACGTAGCGGTCGAAGCCGAGCTCCGACATCGTGGCGGCCAGCAGGTCCGCGACGCGAGCGGCGCCCGAGCCCGGCTCCGTCGGTCGGTCCGAGAACCCGAAGCCGGGAATGCTCGGCACGACGATGTCGAACCTGTCGGCGAGCAGCGGCAGCGCCTTTTCGAACCGCACGAACGAGTCGGGCCACCCGTGCACGAGCAGAAGCGGGGTCATTCCCGGCGTTCCCGCACGGATCGCGTGCACCGCGGGGCTTCCGACCCGCACGTGTTCGAGAGCGTTCAACCGCGCCTCGGTTGCGCGCCAGTCGTAGCCGTTCGTCCACCGACCGACGAGCGTCCGCAACGCCGTCGGGTCCGTTCCCCACGACCAGTCATCATCGGCGACCGAATCCGGCCATCGGGTGCGCGCCAGACGATCGGCGAGGTCATCCAGGACGGTCTGCGGGATGTCAATACGGAACGGGTCATGCGGCCCACGCTAGACCCCGCCACCGACTCGACTCGTACCACCGCGAACGGCGCACCCACGAGGGCCGCTCAACGCCGACGTGTCGCGTCCTGCACCTCTCCGACAAGCTCTTCGATGATGTCCTCGAGAAACAGCACACCGGTTGTTTCGCCCCTCTGGTCGCGCACCCGCGCGAGGTGGCGACCCGTGCGACGCATGGTCGCGAGTGCGTCCTCGAGGTCCGTCGTCTCTTGCACCGGAACCATGTGGTGGATCCGCTTGGCGGGCACGGGTTTATCGAGTCGCTCATCCGGGACATCCGCCGACCGCAGGACGTCTTTCAGATGCACGTAGCCCACCGGCTCGCCCGCGGCATCAACGATCACGTAGCGCGAGAACCCGTGCACCGCGACGGCACGCTCGATCTGCGCCGGCGTCGTCGTCTCGGGCAGGGTTACGAGCTGATCCAAGCGCACCGCGATGTCGCGCGCCTTCTTGTCGGTGAACTCCACGGCAGCGGCGAGCGCGCCCGAAGAGTCGTCGAGCACGCCCTCGCTGGTCGACTGACTCACGATCGTCGCGACCTCGTCGAGGGTGAAGGTCGATGCGGCCTCGTTCTTCGGCTCGACGCGGAACAGGCGCAGCACCGCGTTCGCGATCCAGTTGAGGGTTGCGATGACGGGGTGAAACACCTTGGAGACCCAGACGAGCGGCGTGGCGAGGATGAGCACGGCGCGGTCGGGGATCGAGAACGCGAGGTTCTTGGGGATCATCTCCCCGAAAACCACGTGCAAGTACGACACGATCAGCAGCGCGACGACGAATGCGACGACGTCGACGACGGCTTCCGACAGCCCGGTCAGCCCGAACGGCACCGCGAGCAGGTGGTGGATCGCCGGTTCCGAGACGTTCAGGATGAGCAGCGAACAAATCGTGATGCCGAGCTGCGAAGTGGCGAGCATGAGCGTCGCGTGCTCCATCGCGTACAGCGCGGTCTTCGCGGCGCGGGAACCCTTCTCGGCGAGCGGCTCGATCTGCGAGCGTCGAGCCGAGATGACGGCGAACTCGGCGCCGACGAAGAACGCGTTGAACGCCAGAAGGACGACCAACCAGACGATTCCTACCCAATCGCTCACGAGGCACCCCCGTTCCTCGTCGCGGCGCCGCGACGATTCGGTTCAGTCCCGCGGCCCCGCAAAATGCGCTCGGCTCCCGTGAGTTGCGACGGCTCGTTGTCGAGACCATCGGCCTCGTTGGGGCGAGGTGTGTAGCGGATGCGGTCGACGCGTCGCCCGTCCATCCGCTGAACGCTGAGCACACCGGCATCCGTCTCGACCGTGTCACCCGTCGAGGGAATGCGCTCGAGGCGGCTCATGATGAATCCCCCGATCGTGTCGTAGACCTCACCCTCGGGCACGCGGATGCCCGTGCGGTCCTGCAGCTCGTCCGGTCGCCAGTTGCCGGGGAACGTCACCGAATCTTTGCCGCGGACAAGTCCCGCGCGGCTGCGGTCGTGCTCATCCGACACCTCGCCGACGATCTCTTCGACGAGATCCTCGAGGGTAACGACACCGGCTGTTCCGCCGTACTCGTCGACGACGATCGCGAGCTGGTAGCCGCGGGCACGAAGCTCGGCGATCAGAACGTCGAGGTGGACGGTTTCGGGGACGCGCAGGGGTTCCGTCGCGAGGGCAGCGGCCGGGACATCCGCTCGTTTCTCGCGCGGGACGCTGACGGCCGCCTTCAGATGCACGACGCCCAGGATGTCGTCCAGCGAGTCGCCGATGACGGGGAAGCGGCTGTGGCCCGTGCGACGCGCGAGCTGGATGACGTCGTCGGCGGAGTCGTCACGCGCAACGACGTGCATGCTCGGGCGAGGGGTCATGACGTCGTCGGCCGTGAGTCGCGCGAAGAGGAGGGTGCGGTTCAGGAGCGACGCGGTGTCCTGCTCGAGGAGGCCGGCGCTCGCCGAACGACGGACGAGCGAGGAGAGTTCCTCAGCGGTCCGGGCGCCGGATAACTCTTCTTTGGGTTCGATGCCGATGGCACGCAGAACGCCGTTGGCCGAGCCGTTCAGCAGCACGATCGCGGGACGGAACACCATGGTGAATGCCACCTGAAACGGCAACACGAGCTTCGCGGTCTGCCGCGGAAGGGCCAGAGCGAAGTTCTTGGGCACGAGCTCGCCGAGGATCATCGAGAAGATCGTCGCGACCGAGATGGCGACGATGACCGCGATCGGCGAGACCACCGCTTCGGGCAGTCCCCATCCCGTGAGCACGGGGCGCAACAGACTCGAAAGCGCGGGCTCCATGGTGTAACCCGTGAGGAGCGTCGTGAGCGTGATGCCCAACTGCGCGCTCGATAGATGAGTCGACGTGATCTTCAGGGCGCCGATCGTCAACGACAGGCGGGTCTCACCGCGCTCGCGGCGCGCTTCGAGATCAGCGCGATCCAGATTGACGAGGGCGAACTCGCTGGCCACGAAAAGGCCGGTGCCCACGATGAGCAGAAGCCCCACCCCCAGCATGACCAACTCGTACGTCACGCGTCGACCCTCGCGGGTTCGATCGGGCGGTGGGGCGAGCGTCTACAACTGGGGGGGTCGTCCATCGTGGGGTCGAGTTTACCCGAGGACCGCGGACTCGCTCTCGCTGAGTCCACGGCCTTCCGACGGCTTCGGTCGCTTCGGGTGGCTTCGGCTCACTTCGGCTCCCTTCGAGTCACGGCGGCCCACAGCGGCTCACTTCGGCCCACGGCAGCGCCAGCCCGCGACATCCGAACCCCACGACGGCGCCAGTTCCCGACATCCGCGCCACCGATCGACTTAGCGGATGCCGCAAACTGGCGCCATCGTGTGGCTCCGGACGGATCCGGGTGAATCCGCGGCCGGGGCGCCAACACGGGCGACGGCTCCTCCCCCGATCGGGCCCCGCGGGAACACTCCCCGAAACGGGGCAAGAGTCGCCCGAGAGCACCTCGCAGCGGCACGATCAGCGTCGTGACAGATACCCAACCGCTCCCCTTGGACATCATCCGACGCGCAGACCGTGACGAGCCACTCGATGACCGCACGCTTCGAAAGCTCGTCGCCGCCGGGGCATGGACCCGAGTGGCACCGGGTGCTTTCGTGCGCACATCTGAGTGGCGCGCGCAGACCCCGCTCGTGCGGCACCGCGCGCGAGTGCACGAGGTCGCGCGGCGGATGCGTGGACCCGCCGTCCTCTCGCACTTCGCGGCCGCAGCGCTGCACGGCATCGATGTCCTCGGGTCGTGGCCGCATCTGATCGACGTGACCGTGCCGCGCACCACCGGCGGACGCTCGAGCGGGAACATCCGTCGGCGCACACGCGCTCCCGGCGAGACCGAACCCGAAACGGTCGCCTGGGGTCAGCATCGCATCACGTCCCCACGACAGACCGCGCTCGATCTCACGCGGATCCTTCCGTTCGTGGACGGCGTCGCGGTCGTTGACCAGGCGATCCGTCAGCACCGCCAGGGCGGCGCACTCACCACGCGCGCCGAGATCGAACTGCTGTGGGATGCGGGGCATCGGCACCGGGGAAACCCCCGCGCCTACCGCGCGATCTCGTTCGCCAGTCCTCTGGCCGCGAACGTCAGGGAATCGCAGAGCCGCGTCCTGCTCGCCCGGCTCGGGTTCCCCACACCGCGGCTGCAGGAGCGGCGGGTGTTGCGCTCGGGGCGTCTGGTGTTCGGTGATTTTTACTTTCCGAACCACGACCACTGGGCCGAGCTCGATGGGCGCGGCAAGTACCGCAGCCCGGACTTCGGCGCGGACCGCGACTCCGCTGAGATCGTGATCGACGAGAAGAATCGCGAGAACGAGATTCGCCGCGAGGTGCGCGGGTTCAGCCGCTGGGAGCCCTTCGACGCCGACCACCCGCGACGCCTGTACGACATCTTGACCACGGACGGACTGCCCAGTTCTCTGCCTCGTCCGTGAGGGGTATCCCCGGCCCGACGAGTTTCACACCACGACGGCTACAGTTCGCGACATCCGCTGCGTTGATCGGTGGCGCGGATGCCGCGAACAGGCGCCATCGCGTGACCGGATGCGTTGAACAGGCGCGACCCGTCACGACGAACGGGCGGAAGTCCGAGCTCACCAGCTGACGGGGAGTGCCTTGCCCTCTTCGTAGCCCGCGGCGGACTGCAGACCGACGAGGGCCCGGGCGTGGAACTCCTCGATCGTCGCAGCGCCGGCGTAGGTGAAGGACGACCGCACACCCGACGTGATCATGTCGAGCAGGTCTTCGAGTCCGGGACGGAGCGGGTCCAGGTAGATCTTCGACGACGAGATGCCTTCCGCGAAGAGCTCCTTACGCGCGAGCTCGTACGGGTCGAGGCGTCCGAACCGGTCGTGTACGGCCTTCGTCGACGCCATCCCCCACGACTCCTTGAACACGCGCCCATCGGCATCCGTGAGCAACTCGCCCGGCGCCTCGATCGTGCCGGCGAACCACGAGCCGATCATGACGGATGCAGCCCCCGCCGCCAGTGCGAGCGCAACGTCCCGCGGGTAACGCACTCCCCCGTCCGCCCACACGTGCGCCCCCATGATGCGAGCGGCCTCGGCGGTCTCGAGCACAGCCGAGAACTGCGGACGCCCAACCGCCGTCATCATGCGCGTGGTGCACATTGCACCGGGCCCGACACCTACTTTCAGAATCGACGCGCCGGCTGTCACGAGGTCGTGCACACCCTCGGCCGTGACGACGTTGCCGGCCGCGATCGGGATGTCGAGGCCGAGCTCGGCCACCGTCCGGAGGGCCGCGAGCATTCCGTCCTGATGTCCGTGCGCCGTGTCCACGACGAGCACGTCGACTCCGGCGGCCGCGAGCGCCTTCGCCTTGGCCGCGACGTCGCCGTTGATGCCCACGGCCGCCGCGACAGCCAGACGGCCCGATGTGTCGACAGCGGGCCGATAGAGGGTCGAGCGCAGGGCGCTCCGGCGACTCAGCGTGCCGACCAGGCGACCGTGCCGGAGAACGCAGACCACTTCGACACCCGCGGCGACAATTGTGTCGAAAGCCGCGCGGGCATCCTCGACGTCCTCCGCCTCGAGCGAGGGCGTGTCTCCCCGCGCGAGGTCTCCGAGCCGAGCGTCCGGTAGAGCGGTGGCCAGCCGCGACGCGGGAACGATTCCTCGGATATCCGCTACCGACACATTCTCGCCACCGTCAGCGACCACGATCCCGTGGCCGGGCGTTGCGGGCAGAATGCGCAGCGCCGCCGCGACGGTCGCTTCCGGCGGCAGCACGAGCGCGGTGTCCCACAGCACCGGCTGACGCTTGACCCAGCGGATCGCGGCATCCAATTCCTGCAGCGGAATGTCCTGGGGCAGCACGCCCAGACCGCCTCGGCGCGCGAGCGTCGCGGCAAGGCGAGCGCCCGTCACCGAGTTCATGTTCGACGAGACGATCGGGATCGTCGCCGGGGTGCCATCGTGCGGCGCCAGCTCGACCTGCAGGCGACTGGTGACGGCCGAGTGCCGTGGCACCAGGAAGACATCCGAATAGGTCAGATCCACCATTGGCCGCTCACCCGAGAATTCCATAGCTCTACGCTAGCCACTCGCCCCCACTGAGTGGCTCGTGCGACGGCCTGTTCCGCGACGGGCTGAACGGATCTGGGATAGCCTAGATGTTCGTGCGCGTGGGCCACGAAGAGGCGCTGCGCGGCTACCTTCATTGACGGAAGAGGGCGATCCAGCGTGTCGAGCCAGGTCACAGGCGTCGGGACTTCGAACGAGGGAGAGTTCGGGGCCAACGAATGGCTCGTCGACGAGCTCTACGAACAGTTCAAGGTCGATAAGAACTCCGTCGACAAGGCGTGGTGGCCGACTCTGGAGGCGTACCACCCGGTCGATGTCGACGACGCGCCGGATGTCTCCACCGCTCCCGCGGCGCCGAGCACCGCCCCGTCAGCATCGAGCGCCGCTCCGCAGAACCCGTCCGCGGAGTCGGCAAAACCCGCGGCATCCGAGCCGAAAAGCGAGCCGAGACCCATGACGGCACCGATACCTGTTATCGGCGCGCAGCCGGTTGCGCGCACGACGACGCGTCCGGCATCGCCGCAGCCGATCCCCGCGCAGGCGCCCGAGAAGCCCAAGGCGGCTCCGGCCCCCGAGCCTCTCGAGGAAGACACGATCACGCCGCTCCGCGGCATGCCGAAGACCCTCGCGGCGAACATGGACGAGTCCCTGACCGTCCCGACCGCCACGAGCGTCCGCACGATCCCGGCGAAGCTGATGATCGACAACCGCATCGTCATCAACAACCACATGTCCCGCACCCGCGGCGGCAAGGTCAGCTTCACGCACCTCATCGGCTGGGCGATCATCCAGGCGTTGAAGGACTTCCCGAGCCAGAACGTGTTCTACGCGGAGGTCGACGGCAAGCCGTCGGTCGTGGCACCCGCCCACATCAACCTGGGCATCGCGATCGACATCCCGAAGCCCGACGGCACCCGGGCGCTGCTCGTCCCGAGTATCAAGCGCGCCGAGTCGATGTCGTTCAACGAGTACCTTTCCGCCTATGAAGAGATCGTGTCGCGAGCACGCGGCAACAAGCTCACGGCCGCCGACTTCCAGGGCACGACCCTGTCGCTGACGAACCCCGGCGGCATCGGCACCGTGCACTCGGTTCCGCGGCTCATGCGCGGGCAGGGGTGCATCGTCGGTGCGGGCGCGCTCGAATACCCGGCCGAGTTCCAGGGTGCGAGCGAGAAGACACTCAACGAGCTCGCGATCGGCAAGACGATCACGCTGACGAGTACCTACGACCACCGCGTCATCCAGGGCGCCGGGTCGGGCGAGTTCCTGAAGAAGGTGCACGAGCGCCTCACCGGCCAACACCACTTCTACGACGACATCTTCGCGGCCCTCCGCATCCCGTACGCACCCATTCACTGGGCGGCGGACATCAATGTCGACATCGCCGAGCGGATCGACAAGCAGGCCCGCGTGCAGGAGCTGATCAACTCGTTCCGCGTACGCGGGCACCTGATGGCCGACATCGACCCGCTGCAGTACGAGCAGCGCACGCACCCCGACCTCGAGATCGAAGAGCACGGGCTGACGTTCTGGGACCTCGACCGCGAGTTCGTCACGGGCGGTTTCGGTGGCAAGCGGATGGCGAAGCTCCGAGACATCCTCGGTGTCCTGCGTGACTCGTACTGCCGCACGATCGGCCTGGAGTACATGCACATCCAGGACCCGGGCCAGCGGCGCTGGTTCCAGCAGAAGGTCGAGGTCAAGTACACCAAGCCGAACCACGACGAGCAGCTGCGCATCCTGTCGAAGCTCAACGAGGCCGAGGCTTTCGAGACCTTCCTGCAGACCAAGTACGTCGGCCAGAAGCGCTTCAGCCTGGAGGGCGGCGAGTCCCTCATCCCCTTGCTCGACGAGATCCTGCAGGGTGCCGCCGGCGCGGGACTCGACGGAGCGGCAATCGGGATGGCTCACCGCGGCCGCCTGAACGTGCTCACCAACATCGCGGGCAAGACCTACGGTCAGGTCTTCCGCGAGTTCGAAGGCAGCGTCGCGCTCGGTAACAAGCGCGGCTCGGGCGACGTGAAGTACCACCTCGGCACCGAGGGCACGTTCGTCGACGACCACGGGGTCGAACTCCCCATCTATCTCGCAGCGAACCCGTCACACCTCGAGACGGTCGACGGTGTGCTCGAGGGCATCGTCCGCGCCAAGCAGGACAGGAAGGCGATCGGCACGTACTCGTGGCTGCCGATCCTCGTGCACGGCGACGCGGCCTTCGCAGGCCAGGGCGTCGTCGTCGAGACGCTCCAGATGTCGCAGTTGCGGGGCTACCGCACGGGTGGAACGATCCACGTCGTCGTCAACAACCAGGTCGGCTTCACCACGCTCCCGCAGGACGGGCGCTCGTCGGTGTACGCCACGGATGTCGCGAAGACCATCCAGGCACCGATCTTCCACGTCAACGGCGATGACCCGGAGGCCGTGACGCGCGTCGCGCAGCTGGCGTTCGAGTACCGCGAAGAGTTCCACCGCGACGTCGTGATCGACCTGGTCTGCTACCGGCGACGCGGTCACAACGAGGGCGATGACCCGTCGATGACGCAGCCGCTCATGACGAACCTGATCGAGGCCAAGCGTTCGGTCCGCCGCCTGTACACCGAGTCTCTCGTCGGTCGTGGTGACATCACCGAGGAAGAGTACGAAGAAGCCAAGCGCGACTTCCAGGATCGCCTCGAGATCGCCTTTGCCGAGACGCACGCCGCCGAGACCGGTTCGCACGGTGTCATCACGGATGCCGACGCCGAGGTCGAGGAACTGACCTGGGGCGACATCGAGACGACCGGGGTCGCGACCGACGTCGTGCACCTGATCGGCGATGCGTTCGTGAACAAGCCCGAGGGCTTCACGGTGCACTCGAAGCTGCAGCAGCTGCTCGACAAGCGCTACGACATGAGCCGCAACGGCACGATCGACTGGGGCTTCTCGGAGTTGCTCGCCTTCGGTTCGCTGCTGCTCGAGGGCACGAACGTGCGCCTCGCCGGTCAGGACTCCCGCCGCGGCACCTTCGTGTCGCGGCACGCCGTGCTGCACGACCGCGCAAACGGTCAGGAATGGATCCCGCTGACGAACCTGAGCGACCGCCAGGGGCGCTTCTGGGTGTACGACTCGTTCCTCAGCGAGTACGCGACGATGGGCTTCGAATACGGCTATTCGGTCGAGCGGCCCGATGCGCTCGTGCTGTGGGAGGGACAGTTCGGCGACTTCGCCAACGGCGCCCAGTCCGTGATCGACGAGTTCATCACGTCGGCCGATCAGAAGTGGGGCCAGCAGTCGAGCGTCGTGCTGCTGCTGCCGCACGGGTACGAGGGTGCAGGCCCCGACCACTCGTCGGCCCGCATCGAGCGCTTCTTGCAGATGTGCGCGCAGGACAACATGACCGTCGCCCGGCCATCGACCCCCGCTTCGTACTTCCACCTGCTTCGCCGTCAGGCCTATGCGCGTCCCCGCCGCCCGCTCATCGTCTTCACCCCGAAGGCCATGTTGCGTCTGCGTGGCGCGACGAGCCCGGTAGAAGCCTTCACGAGCGGCCGTTTCGAACCGGTACTCGATGATGACCGCGGCATCGACAAGTCACAGGTCAAGAAGGTCCTGTTGCACGCCGGCAAGACGCACTGGGACCTGCGGGGCGAGCTCGATAAGAACCCCGATCCGTCAATAGCACTCGTGCGCCTGGAGCAGTTCTACCCGGCGCCGATCGACGAGCTGAACGCCGTCATCGCCGAGTACCCGGGTGCCGAGCTGGTGTGGGTGCAAGACGAGCCGGAGAACCAGGGCGCGTGGCCGTTCATCGCGCTCGAGGTCGTCAAGCACCTCACGGGCCGCACGATGAGCGTCGTTTCGCGCAGCGCCGCCGCCTCGCCCGCGACGGGTTCGCCGAAGGTCCACGCGATCGAGCACGCCGAGCTGATGAAGAAGGCCCTGGCGCCTCTCGCCTGACGCTTCGCCTCGCTCACCGACCGGGGGCTACCCGGTCGGTGAGCGAGGCGGGCGGGCTCGAATCGCCCCTCAGTACCAGATGCCGAGAGTCGGCGCCGTGTCGCCCGAGAAAGCCCGGTCCAACCCACGAACCGCGGCATCCTCGCCCGTGAGCTGACCGGCCGCGCGCAGCGTCACCGCGCGCACTCCCCCGAGGTAGAGCGCTGCAAGCGATGCGACGGGCATCGATACCTGTGGCGGAGCGGCTGTGGGCGTGACACGGGCCGCGCCGTCGGCCCCGACCTCGAGCATCCATGTCCCTTCGGCGAAGCCGAGCGGATCACTCACCGCAATGACATGGGTTCCCGCCGCGGTGTACCCGCGCGCCTCGAGGGCCGCGGGAACGTCGAGGATGCGCAACCATTCGTGATCATGGACGGATGCCGTGGCACCGCGCCGATCCGCGAGCAACCACGCGAGCGGCTCATCGACCGACCGCAGCGGTGCTCGAACGCGCGACACGAGATCGTGGCGGAGGACGAAACCCCAGAGTGCGCGGTACGCCTCGTCGCCATCGGCCAGGAGGTAGGTGATGTCGAGGGTGTGCCGCGCCATGTCGGCGGGGTCCTCGGTCAGGCGGTAGACAACGACACCGCGCACGACGCCCTCGGGATCGGCGTAGCGCACGACGCGGGTGCGGCCGGGTTCTTTGGAGCCCCCCGCGATCATCGCGAACTGTCGCCACCGGCCGGTCCAGCCATCCACATCACCCGGTCGCGTCACGCGAACGCGCTCGTGCAGGTCTTCCAGCAGCGCCACGGCCTCTTCCCGGCGGACGTAGTCGAACGATCCGGGCACATCGCCGCCCCGCCATCCGGCCCGGCGCGTGTCGATGTCCCACGTCGTCGCCTCGACCGCGGGGGCGAACCCGAAGCGGCCGTAGATCGTGGCCTCGGAGACGGTCAAACCCGCGACGGCCATCCCTGCGTCGCGGGCGGTACGCAGTTCGCCCTCGAGCATCGCGCGCGCGATGCCGCGGCGGCGTCGGGTCGGCGATACCGTCACGCCACTGATCGCCCAGAACGGCGTCACCCGATCACCGGGCACGGACAACTCCCCGACCCACGAGTTCACCGTCGCAACGGGAACGTCCCCATCGAGCCCGGCGTCGTCGTAGACACCGATGCGGCGACGGTACCCGATCGACTCCGCGAATTCGCGTGCTTCGTCATCCGTCGGCTCTTCGCCGAGAAATCCGCGCGCCTCCGCGGTGGAGTACGCGCGCAGCGCTTCGGGATCTTCCGGGTCGACCAGGCGGTACGACAGTGCGCGCTGCGCGAGTGCAGCCGCGGACGTTTCGTCAAGGGGAATGGTGCGGGCGTCTGTGCGTGCCATCCTTCGAGGCTACCCGCCGCCGCCAGCCCCCTCGAGTCGTCACAGAACGCGCGATAATTCGCTCAGATCGAGCAGTTCGTGACAGGTCGATCAATGAGCGACAGATCGACGCCGGATGCCTAGTGGTGCGCCGCTTGGACGGTCCGCAGCTTCGCGAGGACCTGATCACGGAGGTCCTCGGGCGCACTCTCGCGGCAGGCGCGCGCCAAGACATCTGTCAGGGTCTTCGCGACGAGTGCCTCATCGCGGCATCCGGGGCAGTTCTCCAAATGCTCGCGAATATCGGCGTGCTGCGTCTTGCACACTTCGTTTCGCAGGTACTCCTCGAGGTCTCGCCTCGCCTGGTCACAACCGCAATCGGTCATTTCTTCGCTCCCGGACCGGCGGAGACGATGCCCCGCTCTTGTGCGTATTCGGCCAGCATGTCGCGAAGCAATCGCCTTCCACGGTGAAGGCGGCTCATGACGGTGCCGATCGGTGTCTTCATGATGTCGGCGATCTCCTGGTAGGCGAAGCCCTCGACATCTGCGAGGTACACCGCCAACCGGAAGTCCTCCGGGATAGCCTGCAGGGCGTCTTTCACGACGGACGCGGGCATGTGATCGATCGCTTCCGCCTCGGCAGAACGGTTGGTCGACGCGGTCGTCGACTCCGCTCCCCCGAGCTGCCAGTCCTCCAGGTCATCGATCGTGCCCTGGTACGGCTCGCGCTGCTTCTTGCGATACGTATTGATGTAGGTGTTGGTGAGGATGCGGTAGAGCCACGCCTTCAGGTTGGTGCCCTGGTGGAACGTGGCCCATGAGGCGAAAGCCTTGACGAACGTCTCTTGCACCAGGTCCGCGGCATCCGCGGGATTGCGGGTCATCCGCATGGCCGCGCCGTACAGCTGGTCCATGAAGGGAAGCGCCTGATCCTCGAATTGGGCGCGTGCGATCTGCGCCGGCACGACGTCGACCTCGTCTTCGGGCTGCTCGTCCATCGCCTCCCAGTCTAGGCGCGCGAGAACAACCGCCGAAGGCGTGCGTTCCATCGTCTGAATCATCCGGTCCTCTCGGGGCTCGATAGAGTAGAACCCGATGACACCGCACGGCTATTCCCCTCGCGCCGACGAGACATCTTCTGATGCCCCCCAGCCCTCTGCCTGGCGAGCGCCTGTGGCCGTATCACCCCTCGACGCCCGCCTGTCGATTCCTGGCTCGAAATCTCTCACGAGCCGCGAATTGGTCCTCGCCGCGCTGGCCGACGGACCGAGCCGCGTGCTCTCTCCCTTGCACTCACAGGACTCCGAGCGGATGGTCGGGGCGCTGCGGGCCCTCGGCGCACTGGTCGAACCGGCGCCCGGCGAAGGCCCGTTCGGCGACGACTGGATTATCACGCCTCCCGCCCCGTTCGCGGGAAGCAGCGAAATCGACTGCGGCCAGGCCGGCACGGTGATGCGCTTCGTCGCCCCCCTCGCCGGTTTCGCGCACGGAGACGTTCGGTTGACGGCGCACGAGACAGCCCTCCACCGCCCGATGGGCGAGCTGATCCGCGCCCTCCGGGACATCGGACTCGACATCGACGATGGCGGTCACTGGTCACTGCCCTTCATCGTCCGCGGTCACGGCCATGTGCGGGGCGGCGAGGTGCACATGGATGCGTCCCGCTCGAGCCAGTTCGTGTCGGGCCTGCTGCTCGCGGCCCCGCGGTTCGATGTCGGACTGCACCTCATCCACACCGGCGAGCGCTTGCCGAGTCTCCCCCATATCGAGATGACGATCGAGGCGCTCGCTCACCGCGGCGTCCACGTCGAGCGTCCCGCGCCCAATGAATGGATCGTTGCCCCGGGCGCCGTCCGGGCGAAAGACGTCACGATCGAGCCGGATCTCTCGAACGCAGCGCCCTTCCTTGCTGCCGCGATGATCGCGGGCGGGTCGGTCACGATCGCGGGTTGGCCGGCCCACTCCACCCAACCGGGCGCCCTGCTCGGCGATCTGCTGCACCGCGCGGGGGCTCGGGTCGCCCGCCGCGGCGGTGCGTTCACCGTGACCCGCACGGCTCCGCTTCGCGGTTTCGACGTCGACCTGTCCGCGGCGGGAGAGCTCGCCCCCACGATCGTCGGACTCGCGGCTCTCGCCGACGGCCCCTCGAACATCACCGGCATCGGCCACATCCGTCTGCACGAAACCGACCGGATCCGTGCTCTCGTCGACGGGCTGAATGAGCTCGGCGGTGAGGCGAGCGAGTTGCCCGACGGCATCCGCGTCGTGCCGCGTCCGCTCCACGGCGGCCTGTGGAGATCGCACCACGACCACCGGATGGCGACAACAGGTGCCCTGCTCGGCCTGAGCGTTCCCGGCGTTGAGGTCGACGACCTCAGCGTGACCGCCAAGACCTTGCCGCAGTTCGAACAGCTGTGGAACAGCATGCTGGCCGGCTCGTCCGCGACGCCCGACGCATCCGAGTAGACGATGCGCAGACGATGAGCGGCTCGGATCCGAACTGGTGGGATTACGACGACGCCGAGACGGATGGGGTGGACGAGCTCGACGAGTCCGACATCCGGATGCGTCCGAATCCCCAGGCGAATCGGCCGCGCAGCAAGCGCCGCCCCGCTCACGCCGACGCCGAGATCGGCCGCGTGATCGGCGTAGACCGCGGCCGCTACTCGGTTCTGATGCGCGAAGACGCCCCGGACGAACACGAGGTGTCCGCCGTTCGGGCCCGCGAGCTGCGCAAGCAGCCGATCGTCACGGGCGATCGGGCTCGGGTCGTCGGCGACACTTCCGGTGATGAAGGGACCCTCGGCCGCATCGTCGGCCTCGAGGAGCGGACGACCCTGCTGCGCCGGTCGGCGGATGACACCGACCAGGTCGAGCGCATCATCGTCGCGAACGCCGATCAGATGCTGATCGTGGTCGCGGCGGCGGATCCCGAACCCCGCACGCGCCTCGTCGATCGCTACCTGGTCGCGGCCTTCGACGCGGGCGTCCGTCCCATGCTCGTCGTCACGAAAACCGACCTCGCCGATCCCGCAGAATTCCTCAGCCACTTCGACGGTCTCGATGTACGAGTTTTCACGAGCGCCCAGGGTGAGGTGCCGATCGAGCGGATCGGTGCAGCACTCGTCGGACACTCCACGGTCTTCGTCGGCCACTCGGGCGTGGGCAAATCCACGCTCATCAACGCGCTGGTTCCGAGCGCCCAGCGCGCCACGGGGCATGTCAACGAGGTCACGGGTCGCGGGCGGCACACCTCATCGTCCACCGTGTCCCTGCGATACGTGGGCGACGAGGGGCGCGGATGGGTCATCGATACCCCCGGCGTCCGCTCGTTCGGCCTCGGCCACGTCGATCCTGCCAACATCCTGCGCTCGTTCACCGACCTCGACGAGATCGCGAAGAACTGCCCCCGCGGGTGCACGCATCTGCCGGATGCGCCGGACTGCGCTATCGCCGAGGCCGTCGCCGATGGGCGGCTCGGCCCGAACGGCGCCGCGCGCTTCGACTCGCTGCAACGCCTGCTGCTGACGTTCGGAAAGGTCGCGGGACGCGAGCGGCACCCTACGCTGGACGAATGAGCACAGTACGCCTCGAGCCCGGTTCCCCCGCCCCCGAATTCACCCTGCCCGATCAGGATGGCACCCCCGTCTCGCTCGCCTCGCTCCGCGGCAAGCGCGTCGTGCTGTTCTTCTATCCGCGTGCCATGACCCCCGGCTGCACGACCGAGGCCTGCGACTTCCGCGACAGCCTCGCCCCGCTACAGGCGGCGAACTACGTCATCCTCGGGATCTCTCGTGACGAGCCCGCGACCCTGCGCGAATTCCGGGAGCGCGACGGCCTCACGTACGACCTGCTGAGTGACCCAGATCACTCGGTCCACGACGCCTACGGCGCCTGGGGCGAGAAGCAGAACTACGGAAAGACGATCGAGGGCGTCATCCGCTCGACCTTCATCCTGGACGAGGACGCACAGGTCGACCAGGCCCTCTACAACGTCAAGGCGACGGGGCACGTCGCCCGCATCCGCAAGCTCGTCGGCATCGACGCCTGAGCGGAACGCCGGCGCATTGCGTCGGGTGTTGCACGACGGGACGTTCTGGAACGAGGGGTTTACGACGCGGCGGGTGGGTCGTCACGTCGACCCGCCGCCCGTGCGGCCGCGATAACCAGCACCAGTGCGATCACCGCGGGAACGGCGAGTGCCAACGCCACGAGCGGGCGCGCGTAGGCGCCGGTGGCGGCTCCGAGAGCGACCGCGAGGATCAGCAGCTGCGCGACGATCGCGCCGGAGCGCCCCCAGCCATGGCCACGCAGTATCGCGAGCGCGAAGGCGAAGAGGGCAACCGCGGCGATGACGGTCATGAGGATCAGCGCCCAGGCGGTGCCGAGGTCCGTCGTTTCTCCGGCGATCAATGACGGCATCATCCATCCTGTGAGGGCGGCGACAGCGACTCCTTCGAGCCCGACCAAGATCGCCGCGGTCCACGTTGTGGCATTCGCTTCGATCGGCCGCGGTGTGGTGGTTTCTGGTTGCATTTCCTCTACCTCACCTCGCCCTGTGCGCCCGCTCTGTTATGCAGAACCACCATGCCAGTGGCCGATGCTCAGCCTTCTGCGCAAAATTCACGCACTCGACCCTTGATCGGACCGATGCCGTGTGGGACGATGGTGAAAGCCATGTGCTCCCACAGCGCCGTGGGGCGAGCATTCTGCTCGCACCTACCAGGGTACCGGACCCGAAACCGATCTCTGAGCACTCGCTCACACCCCACCACGCAACAAGGAGCATCTGCATGGACTGGCGCGACAAGGCCGCATGCCTCACGGTCGATCCCGAACTGTTTTTCCCGGTTGGCAACACCGGGCCGGCGGTCGACCAGATCGAGAAGGCGAAGGCCGTTTGCGCCCGCTGTACCGTAACGGAAATCTGTCTGCAGTACGCCCTGGAGTCCGGTCAGGACTCCGGCGTCTGGGGCGGCCTCTCGGAAGACGAGCGCCGCGCCCTCAAGCGTCGCGCTGCGCGCGCCCGACGCGCCTCGTAACCCGGCTCAGGCCCGCGGCCTGTCGATCCACCGCAGCGGAATATCGATTGTGACTTCCGTTCCGCTGCCCATGATCGTGTGCCAGTCGATCGTTCCGCCCAGTTCACCCTGGATCAGGGTGCGAACGATCTGCGTGCCGAGCCCGCGCCCGACCTGACCCTCGGCCAGGCCGACGCCGGTGTCTCGCACGCCCACCTTGAGTCGCGACGACGACCGCTTCGCCTCGATCTCGACCTTGCCCTCGCGGCCGGCCAGACCGTGCTCGACGGCGTTCGTGACGAGCTCGGTCAGGGCGAGCGCGAGGGGCGTGGCATAGGCGCTCGGCAGCTTGCCGAACGTCCCGGTGGAGCGTGTCTGTGCCCGCGTTCCCGCTCCCGCGGCGACCTCGGCGACGAGTTTGAGCACCCGGTCGAACACCTCGTCGAAGTCGACGGTCTGCGTCAAGCCCTCGGAGAGCGTGTCGTGCACGACGGCAATCGCCGAGACGCGACGCATCGCCTGGGTGAGAGCCTCGCGCGCTTCTTCGGAGTGGGTGCGGCGGGACTGGATGCGCAAGAGGGAAGCGACGGTCTGCAGGTTGTTCTTCACCCGGTGATGGATCTCGCGGATCGTCGCGTCCTTGGTGATGAGTTCTTGCTCCTGGTGACGCAACTCCGTGACATCGCGGCAGAGGACGATGGCTCCCGAGCGCTCCCCGTTCTCGCGGAGAGGGATGGCGCGGAGCGAGACGGTCACCCCGCGCGCCTCGATGTCCGCGCGCCAGGGCGCACGACCGGTCACGACGAGCGGCAGGGATTCGTCGATCGTCTCTTTCGCGGGGAGGATGCGGGTGGTCACCTCGCTGAGCGACTCGCCCTCGAGCTCATCGTCGAAGCCGAGGCGCCCCCACGCAGAGAGGGCATTGGGGCTCGCGAACGTCGTGGTGCCGTCGACGTCCAGGCGAATGAGTCCGTCGGATGCGCGAGGCGCACCGCGCCGGGGTCCGGTCGGGGCCGAGAGGTCGGGGAAGTCCCCGCGCGCGATCATGCCGAACAGATCGTCGGCGCAGTCGTTGAAGGTGATCTGCTGCCGGCTGGGCGTGCGGGCTTCACCGAGGTTCGTATGGCGTGTAAGAACCCCGAGGACCACTGGCGGGTGGCCCTCGCGGAGCGGGCCGCGAACGATCGGCACCGCCCGAACCCGGGTCGGCGTCTCTTCGAACCAGTCGGGCGAGGCCGAATCGATGATGCGGGCACCCTGTGCCGCATCCTGTACCTGGGTTCGCCA
Organism: uncultured Actinomycetota bacterium; assembly: GCA_963740165.1. Classification (GTDB taxonomy): domain Bacteria; phylum Actinomycetota; class Actinomycetes; order Actinomycetales; family Microbacteriaceae; genus Microbacterium. The sequence continues at coordinate 474,130 of CAVUDC010000004.1, forward strand.
CTGCGGCCGCACCTGGTCGCCGACGATATCGCGGTAGAAGAGCGTCGCCGCCCCCGAAGGGCGGGTGTGAGCGACGGCGATAAAGGAGTCATCGCTCGTCGGCACCCAGAACACGATGTCGGCGAAGGCGAGGTCCGCGAGCAGCTGTCCATCACCCGCGAGGCGATGCAGCCACTCGATGTCATCCGCGCTCGAACGGCCCTGGGCGGAGACGAGTTCACTGAGGGTCGGCACCGATCCAGCCTATGCCGTGAGCCTGTTATCCCGTCCCTCGTCGCCACGAGGGGAGACGCGCCGGAACACAGACGACCGTCGTGGCGCGCGTCCGGAGATCCCGCCGCCGGCGGCCGCACTGTGCGCCGCGCCGTCGCGATGATCGCGCCCCAGCACCGGCAGCAATGTGTCGCCTGTGAACCGGCGCATTGCGCCCACCAGCGCGGATCGGGGTGCGACGGCCACGATCGGCTGTGCCTGTAGCACGGCGGCGTCCGCCGCGCGCTGATCCTCCGGCAGAAACGCCACGTCGCGGATGCCCGCGAACCGATCGAGCGTCCGCCGGATCTGACCACGGGCATCGAGCCCTAGCCCGCCTGGTCGCAGGCGGTTGGCGACGACGAGCACCGGGGTCGCCCCAGCGATCGCGCGCACCTCGGCGTAGCCTCGCACAAAGCGGGCGATCCCGACGGGGTCGGCCGTGCAGACCGCCACGATCACGTCGGCGGAGCGCAGTGCCGAGATCGTCGCGGCGTTGCGGCGCGGACCCTCGAGATCGTGCATGAGCTCTTCGTCCTGTTCTACCGGCGACGCGACATCGACGATCGTGTACGACGCCCAACGTCGCGAGGCCTCGAGCGCGATCGTGACGCGGTCTGCCGCCAGTTCCGGCCAACGGCCCCGGCGGTTGATCCCGCACAGCACGTCGACGCCGACTCCCGCCACCCGCACCGGTGTGCTGATGCGAGCGAGCTCTCGCTCATCGAGCGTGCCCAAGCCCGCCTGACGACAGGCCGACGGAAACCCGGGGCCCTCGTCGGCGAGGCCCAGGGCCAACGCGAGCGACGGTGCGTGCGAATCTGCATCGATCAGCGCGGCGCGCGCGCCGCCACGGGCCAGCTCGAAGGCGAGCATACTCGCGACCGTCGACCGGCCCGGCGCCCCCTCGGGGCCCCAAACGACCACGACGCTCCCCGCCGTTGTATCCGGGACGAGGTCATCCCCGAGAGCCGCACCCCGAACCGCTGCCGCGATCTCTTCCGCCCGCGGCGCAACGAGGGAGGCGGCCAAACCGAACGCCGCAGCAACCCGCTCACCGTCCGCGTCGCCCGCGAGCGTCACGATCCGAATCCCCCGCCGATCGCACACCGACACCAGATGCGACCCGAGCGTCCGACGATCGGCCGCCAGCACGAGAACATCGACCTCCTCGAACACCTCGAGCGCGCTCGCGAGATTCGCGTCCTCGAGCACCACGGGATCGATCACCGTTGTGATGCGAACACCCGCTCGCTCGAGTTCGGCCGCCAGTCGCTCGCCGCGCTGACCCGCGACGGCCAGCAACACGCGCGTACTCACGCGCCACCCGCGCCCGGCACGATCGACAGCGCGGACGAAGCCGCGACCGCCTGCAGCACCGCAGCAACATCGGATCGCGGCACGACGAGTTCAAGCGTCGAGCCACGGGCGCCCAACAGGCTGTCGGCCTCATCGACCGCGCCAACCGTCGCATCCGCGACGAGGATGGCGGGGGTGCCGAACACACCCTGTTCCAGAACCGGCGACGCCCAGAGTTCAACGACACTTCCGGCGACCACGTCCGACGGCACCGCCGTCGTCGTCTGGACCACGACCGTCGTCACCCGCGCCCGCACGCCGTCCTCGAGCGCTTTGACGGGCACCAGCTCACCTTCGGTGACCGTACGTGTTGCGATGGATCCGGGGTTCAGGGCATCGGGACTCAGATAGACACCCTCGGCAGCCCCGAGTGAGGCTTCGACGAGCCTCAGGTCGTCGGCCGTCACCTCGTCGCCCGGCACGATCGTGCGCGCCGCCGCGAAAACGGGAACCGTCTGTCGAGCGGCGGTCACGGTGGCCCACACACCGGCGACCGAGGCGACGATGAGCCCCAGGCCGACGAAGAATCGCACGTCGTTCCAGAATGCGCGCGGCCGCCGCGCCGGGCTGTCGAGAGCGGTCATATCGATCCCCCATGGTCTGGATGCGTGTGAATGCGTGTGACTGCGCACCGCCGCGGTCTGTGGCTACGCGTCGATTACTGGACGCCGATCGGCGGTCCACACCATAGTCGCGGATCCTGCTCGCAGGCCCCCTTCGTTATCCACAGGACACCGCGCCCGACGCCCCGTCGAGGGGTCCATAATGGGGTCATGTCCGAGAGCTCCCCCAGCCCTCGCTACCTGGCTCCGTCGCAGGTGGCGGAGCTGTTGAGCATCTCCGTCGACGAAGTCATGGATCTCGTGCACGAGGGTCGCCTTCGCGGAGCGCGTCTCGGCTCCCCCGCGAAGTGGCGTATCGAGGAACAGAGCCTGCGCGGCTACATCGACGATCAGGTGGAAGAAGCCCGCCAGATGCATCTGTGGCAGCAGTCGCAGGCGGCGAGCTTCCCCGAAGTATGGGGTTCGGGGAACGCGAGCCGACCCGAGTAGACCACTTCCCGGCCCGCTCACAACAATGCCGGTGTCTTCTCACAACAATGCCGGTGTCTTCTCACAACAATGCCGGTGTCTTCTCACAACAATGCCGGCGTCTCGCCTCGTTCGAGCAAGAGCCACGCGATGGCGTCGAACGGTACGAGCCGGAACGCGTGCACCTCGCCCGTTCGACGGACGGCACCCGCGTCGTGCACGGCGAGGTCGAAATGATCCAGACCCACTCGATCGATCGTGCCGAACTCCGCTCCGCCCCGCAGCCCGTGCGCCCGAACCGGCACACGACGTCGCGCGAGGTCGCGCAACACGAACCCGAGCGTCAGTCGCTCAGCGAGACCCGCATTCACCCCCTGCGCGTCCGGACGGGCGGCGCGCATGAGCGCGACCTCAGACGTTGTGAGCGACGCAACCGCGGCCGTGCGCACCAGTGCGAGCCCGCCCGCGGGCGTCTCCAGGCGGAGCGCCGCGAAGTCCGCACCGACCGCGTCGATCGTGCCGCGCAGAACGGAGCTGTCGGCGAGCGCAAGGGAGACCATTTCCTTTACACCCGCGCCAGCGAAAGCGACCAAGCGGTCATGCAGACGGACGCGCGAGAGCCGGAGGCGTTCGCCCTCGCTGTCGAGTGCGGCGCGCTCGCTTTCCCACTCAGCGGCGAGCTGCCCCTCGAGGTCTTCGAATAGCCGCTCCCAGCGCACACCAGGACCATAGGCGAATAGTTTCGGATTGATCACGAGTTATCCACAGACGGCAAACCCCCAGCTTGGGCTGGGCTTTGCTGTGGTCTACTGCAATCTCAGCCCGGTCAGCGAGAGATGGGGGTCTCCATGAGCACACCAGCCGGCAATGCCCGAGAAGGCGTGGCCCGAAAAGGCGATGCCCGAGAAGGCGTGGCTTCGCGTCGTGTGCGGTCGGTGGATGCGGATGAGTTCTTCTCACCGCAGCGCACCTCCTCCTCCGCACTGCCCGATCCCGAGCCGCTGATCACCAACCTCGCTCGCGGTGTCATGGAAGTTTTCGCCGGCGTCCGAGAGGTCGACCAACTCACGCGCTGGTTCGCCGAAGACGCGTATCGGCGACTCCTCACGCGCAGCAATCTCGCGGCCCGTGCACGCAACGCACGCGGCGTGCGTGCGAGTCGGCCGGTCTTCGAGATCCTGAGCGTCCGACACATGTCCCCCGCGGATGGCGTTGTCGAATCCGTCGTCATCCTCGCGGGGCCGCACCGCACGCGCGCCATCGCCCTGCGGCTCGAGGGAACGGACGGGCGCTGGCGCGCGACATCCCTGGCGCTGCTGTAGTCGACGACGGGGACTCGCTAGTCCTCCGAAGAGTCGATCAGGTCGAGCAGTTTCTTCAGCTCGTTCTCGATTTCGGTGTGGTCGTACTGGCCGGCGCGTGACTCGCCCGAGATGACGCCCGATCGATGCACGCGGCGGAAGTCTCCGTAGGGAAAGCTGTACGCCTGCTTCGTTTCGGGGTTCGCGCTCTTGTCGATGCCGAGGTGCCAATGCGAGAACGCCGTCCATCCCTCACGCTCGATGAACGCATTCTCGTCTTCCGCGTTCGGCGCCGCCTCCGACCAATCGTCGCGTTCGTCCCAAACGACCTTGCCCTCGCGGACGAGCGAACGCGCCTGTCGAAGCGCCGGTTGGTTCAATTCGATAGCCATGCCGTGCACGCTAGGACGGGCCTCGTGCGACGCACAGGACCTTGACGAATCCGTTCTGCGTGCTAGTCCTACTGCCGATACGAGGACAGGAAGTTGCCCAGGCGCTCGATGGCGTCCGCGAGGATGCGCGATTCGGGCAGGGTCACGACGCGCAGGTGGTCGGGCGTCGGCCAGTTGAAGCCCGTGCCCTGCACGAGCAGGACACGCTCTGCCACCAGGAAGTCGTAAACGAACTTCGCGTCGTCGCGGATCTCGTGGACCTCGGGGTCGAGTCGCGGGAAGGCATAGAGCGCACCCCGAGGCCGCACGCACGACACTCCGGGGATGGACTCGAGTCCCTCCCACGCGACATCCCGCTGCTCGTGCAGCCTGCCGGAGGGAGCGATGAGCGCGTCGATGGACTGCACACCCGACAACGCCGCCTGCACCGCATGCTGCGCGGGCACGTTCGGGCACAGACGGGTCGAGGCGAGCAGGTTGATCCCCTCGAGGAATCCCGCGGCGTGCGCCTTCGGCCCGGTGATGACCATCCAACCCGAGCGGTAGCCCGCGACCCGGTATGTCTTGGACAAGCCGTTGAAGGTCAGGCAGAGCAGGTCGGGCGCGATCGACGCCATCGGGATGTGCTTCGCATCATCGAAGAGGATGCGGTCGTAGATCTCATCCGCCAGCAACAGCAGCGAGCGCTCGCGGGCGATCTCGGCGATGCCCTCCAGAACCTCGCGGCTGTACACAGCGCCCGTGGGGTTGTTCGGGTTGATCACGACGATCGCTTTGGTCTGGGGTGTGATCTTCGAGCGGATGTCTTCGAGGTCCGGCTGCCATTCGGCGTTCTCATCGCAGAGGTAGTGAACGGGCGTGCCTCCCGACAGGCTCGTCATCGCCGTCCAGAGCGGGTAGTCGGGCGCCGGGATCAGCACCTCGTCGCCCTCATCGAGTAGCGCCTGCATCGTCATGGTGATGAGTTCGGAGACCCCGTTGCCGAGGAACACGTCATCGGGGTCGATGCGCGGAAACCCCGGCTCCTCTTCGTAGCGATACACGACCGCCTGACGGGCGGACAGGATGCCTCGGCTCTCGCTGTATCCGTGTGCCGTCGGCATTGCCGCGATCATGTCGCGGACGATCTGGTACGGCGCCTCGAAACCGAACGTGGCCGGGTTGCCGGTGTTCAACTTGAGCACGGTCTGGCCCTCGGCCTCGAGCCGGGCGGCCTCGACGAGGGCGTTGCCGCGGATCTCGTAGAGGACGTTCTTCAGCTTCGAGGACTGATCAAGGGGGCGGAGGGTGCTCATCGGCTCAGGATATCCCCGCGCCGAGCGTGCCACCGGCCATCCCGTGGCCCTATCGCCGGCGCGAGACCCGCGCACGAACGGACCCAACACGCCGTGCCGCTCGAGAACGTGCGGCGTGTTGCGTTCGTTCGCGGTCTCAGACCGTGTCGCGCCCGTGTGGGGTGAACCTACTTGCGCTTGGAGGCTGCGCGGCGGTCGGCGCGGTTGACCGGAGCCTGCGTGGGGCCCGCGGCCGGAGCATCCGCCCGCTGTCCGAACGCCCCGCGCGCGGCGGCTGCCGCCTCCGGCTCCGGGCGGGCACTCTGAGCGACCCGCTGCGCCGTCTCGCGCTGCAGCTTCGCTGTTGCGGCCTGCTGGACCTGGCCGCGGTCGTTGCGGACCTCGACCTCGCCCGCGTCGTTCGGGGCCGAGTATTCGAGCTTCTGCTCGGGCGGTGCATCGAGACCCTTGGCCGCGACCTCCGCGTGAGCCTCGGGGCCCTCGCCCGCGCTACGGACCTCGACCTCGAGGTTGTAGAGGTACCCGACGGTCTCTTCCTTGATCTGCCCCATCATCGCCTGGAACATCTGGAAGCCCTCGCGCTGGTATTCGATCAGCGGGTCACGCTGGGCCATCGCACGCAGGCCGATGCCGTCCTTGAGGTAGTCCATCTCGTACAGGTGGTCGCGCCAGCGGCGGTCGAGCACCTGCAGCACGACGCGACGCTCGAGTTCGCGCATCGCCTCCGAACCGAGTTTGTCTTCCCGGTTCTGGTACGCGATGAGTGCATCTGAGAGCATCTCGCGCTTGAGAACCTCGGGCGTGATCCGCCCCTTCGTGCCGGCCTCGGCGACGACCTCGTCGATCGTCACGCCAACGGGGTACAGGGTCTTCAGCTCGGTCCAGAGGGCGTCGAAGTCCCAGCCCTCGCTGTGTCCGCTGCTCGTGTGCTCGTCGATGACCGCGGCGATGGCGTCCTCGATGAAGTGCCGGACACGGCCGGCGATGTCATCGCCCTCGAGGATGTGTCGCCGGTCGGCGTAGATCGCCTCGCGCTGACGGTTGAGGACATCGTCGTACTTCAGGACGTTCTTGCGAGTCTCGGCGTTGCGGGACTCGACCTGCGACTGCGCGCTCTTGATCGCGCGGCTCACCATCGACGACTCGATCGCGACGTCGTCCGGGAAGTTGGCGCGGCTGAGGATCGCCTCGGCGGCGCCCGACTGGAACAGACGCATCAGGTCATCCGTCAGCGAGAGGTAGAAACGGCTCTCGCCGGGGTCGCCCTGGCGGCCGGAGCGTCCGCGCAGCTGGTTGTCGATGCGGCGAGACTCGTGGCGCTCCGTGCCGAGCACGTACAACCCACCGACGCTGACGACCTTTTCGGCCTCGTCGTTGACGCGAGCGCGGACGGCGTCGTACACACCCTCCCACTCGGCCTCGTACTCCTCGGGAGTCTCGACCGGGTCGAGCCCCTTGGCCTTCATCTCTTGCACGGCGAGGAACTCGGCGTTTCCGCCCAGCATGATGTCCGTGCCGCGGCCGGCCATGTTCGTAGCGACCGTGACGGCTCCCGGGAGCCCCGCTCGAGCGACGATCTCGGCCTCGCGCGCGTGGTTCTTGGCGTTGAGGACCTCGTGCTTGATGCCCTTCTTGGCCAGCAGGCGCGAAAGGTATTCGCTCTTCTCGACGCTGACGGTTCCGACGAGAACGGGCTGCCCCGTTTCGTTCCGCCGCGCGATGTCTTCGACGACCTGCGCGAACTTGGCCTGCTCGTTCTTGTACACGAGGTCGGACTGGTCTTTGCGGACCATCGGCTTGTTCGTCGGGATCGGGACGACGCCGAGCTTGTAGGTCGACATGAACTCGGCCGCCTCGGTCTCGGCGGTACCGGTCATGCCGGCGAGCTTGTCGTACAGGCGGAAGTAGTTCTGCAGCGTGACCGTCGCGAGCGTCTGGTTCTCGGCTTTGACCGGCACGCCCTCTTTCGCCTCGATCGCCTGGTGGATGCCCTCGTTGTACCGACGTCCGGCCAGGATGCGTCCGGTGTGCTCGTCGACGATCATGACCTCGTCGTTGATGACGACGTAGTCGGTGTCACGCTTGAACAGCGCCATCGCCTTGATCGAGTTGTTCAGGAACGAGATCAGCGGCGTGTTGGCCGACTCGTACAGGTTGTCGATGCCGAGGTAGTCCTCGACCTTTTCGATACCGGGCTCGAGCACACCGATCGTGCGCTTCTTCTCGTCGACCTCGTAGTCGACGTCGAGCTCGAGGGTGCGGGCGATCTTCGCGAACTCGGTGAACCAACGGTTCGCCTCGCCGGACGACGGACCCGAGATGATCAGCGGCGTACGGGCCTCGTCGATGAGGATCGAGTCGACCTCGTCGACCACGGCGAAGAAGTGTCCGCGCTGCACGAGATCCTCTTGACGCCAGGCCATGTTGTCGCGCAGGTAGTCGAACCCGAACTCGTTGTTCGTGCCGTAGGTGATGTCGCACAGGTACTGCTCGCGGCGCTGCGCGGGCGTCTGACCCGAGACGATGACGCCGGTGGTCATGCCGAGGGCGCGGAAGACGCGACCCATGAGCTCGGACTGGTAGGTCGCGAGGAAGTCGTTGACGGTGACGACGTGGACGCCCTCGCCCGCGATCGCGTTGAGATAGGCCGGAAGCGTCGCGACGAGCGTCTTGCCCTCACCGGTGCGCATCTCGGCGATGTTCCCGAAATGGAGGGCGGCGCCGCCCATCAGCTGAACGTCGTACGGACGCTGGCCGAGCGTGCGCTTGGCAGCCTCGCGGACCGCCGCGAAGGCCTCGGGGAGCAATTGGTCGAGCGTCTCGCCCGCGGCGTAACGCGTGCGGAGTTCGGCCGTCTCACCGCGAAGCTCGTCATCGCTGAGCTGCGAGTAGTCCTCTTCCAAAGCGTTGACGGCCTTGACGACCTGCTGCAGACGCTTGAGGATACGGCCCTCGCCAGCGCGGAGCAGTTTCTCGAGGGGGTTTGCCACGGCAGGATCTCCATCCGATCGGATGCCGCGCGGTCGGATGCCACGCGACAGGCATACAGACTCATGTTACCGGTCCGTGACCTGGAATCCCCCGGGCGGCCGTTCACCTGATCCAGCCACCACGAATCCAGGAACTGTCAAGGGGTACACCCCGCAACACGCCGGACACAATTGCTGACTTACACTGCGGAGAGGGGCTCGCATCGCCGGATTCGGCGATCGCCCCGACGACGATAAGGGCAGCGATCGACCGCGGCGAGGACGCCCGCGGGGCGCATGACGGAGAAACAGGTGATCGATGACGCGACGTGTCGTTTCAGAACGCGGGACCCCTCCCACACGACGTGGCGCCTCGGGGCGAAGCGCCCTCGCCGGCCAGGCCCACACGAGGGAGTCCTCTCCGGAACGCCGCACCGCTGACGAGCCCACCACGGGCTGGGCTCCGGTTCTGGAACGAGACGACGTGGTGCTCATGGGCGGTTTTCCTCACCTGGTGGCGGAGGTCACGCCGCAACAGGCTGAGACCGACGATCTGCTCCGGCTCGCCGCGCTCCTCGAGGCCGCAGATGCTGAACCGATCCTCCTGCGCCGTGCCAGCGGACGGCCAGCCCTGGCCGTCGACGCCCGAGCACGTAAGCGGGCGATCGCGGCACTCCGGGCCGACGCCGCATCCGAGCCCTGGATCGTCGGCCGGGCGGGTCGCGCTCGCGTCTTCGGTGCGGGTTCGAACAACCCGTTCGGTCGGGACGAGAGCGCGACCGTCTACCGCCCCCGGGTGAGCCCGAGCGGCACCCTGCGCCTCGGCGCCAGCCACGGCATCCGTCTGGAGTTCTGGCGTTGGGAGGCAGACGTCGTCACGGCACCTCACGCGAACGCCCTGACGCGCCGCGTGATCGCCGCGGACGACCTGACATTCACGAGCATGAACCTGCATGGACGGCAGTGGCGGACGCTCGACGGCATGTTCTCCCCCGGTCCCTCCGAGTTCACCCACGACGTCGACATCGTCTTTTCATGGGTCGACGGATCCTCGAGCGACTTCCAGCGCGAGCGCGCACGACGGATGAGTCGCTATGTCGTCGGGGATGGCGATGAGCACTCGGCTCGCTTCCGTCATGTCGACGAGATTCGCTACGCGCTGCGTTCCGTGAACCAGTACGCACCGTGGATCCGGCGCATCTTCATCGCGACCGATAGCCCGGCACCGTGGTGGCTCACCGAGCATCCGAAAGTGACGATCGTCCGCAGTGAGGAGTTCTTCGCCGACCCGGCTTCGCTCCCCACCCACAACTCGCACGCGGTCGAAGCGCAGCTGCACCGCATCGAGGGTCTCGCCGAGCACTTCCTCTACGCCAACGACGATATGTTCTTCGGCCGTGCCGTGCGCCCCGAGCTGTTCTTCACCGCCGCCGGGATCTCACGCTTCGTCGAATCCCAGGTGCGCATCGGGATCGGCTCGACCGATCCCGAACGCAGCGGCCACGATAATGCCGCCCGCATCAACCGCGCCCTGCTCGAAGAGCGTTTCGGTCGAGTCATCGCGCGGGACCTCGAGCACTGCGCGGCGCCTCTCCGCCGCAGCGTCATGTACGAACTGGAAGAAGCCTTTCCCGACGACTTCGCGCGGACCGCCGCCGCGACGTTCCGATCGGCGAGCGACATCTCGGTCACGAACTCGCTGTACCACTACTACGCGCTCATGACCGGCCGAGCGGTGACGACCCGGGAACCCCGTACGCGCTACATCCAGACGACGCTCCAGCCCGGCATCCGTCAAATGGAACGGCTGCTCGCGCGGCGCGATGTCGACATGTTCTGTCTGAACGATGGAAGCCGACCCGAGGTGCCCGAGGCTCTGCGGGAGCGTGTCTTGCGGAACACTCTCGAGGGTTACTTCCCGGTCCGAGCGCCGTGGGAGGTCACCGTGTCTGAGAACAGCGCGGTGGGAGAAACCCTCAGCGAACGATCCACAGAGGCGCCGTCGGCGGTTGGTTCGTAACGACTCGACCGGAGTCGTCCCGACGTTCGGCGCGGAGTGCACGCGTCGCGGAGTCCGGGATGACGATGCCTGCCGCGGCGATCCGTCGGGCGCTCTCAGCGGGATCGACGTAGCCGAGGGCGACGGTGTCTCCGACCGAGACGACCGAGTGCACGACGGTTTCGTCGAAGACATGCACCAAGTTGTAGGCCTGAGCCGCATCTTGAGGGCGCGTGCCGCCGACCATCACCCCGAGATCCTGTGTGTAGCAGGTCGCTGACGCGACCGAGACGGGGATGCCGGCGAACGTGGCGGCCGTGGAGTAGTGCAGGTGCCCGGCGAGGATCGTGCGAACGTCACTCCCGCGCAGGACGGACGCGAGTCGTGACTGGTCGCGCAGCTCGACCGTGACGGCCAGGTCGAGCACGCTCGGTACGGGCGGGTGATGCATGGCGAGGATCGTGCCGTGTGCGGCCGGGATCGCGAGTTCTACCTCGAGCCACTCGAGCTGGGCGTCGGTGATCTCGCCGTGGTGGTGCCCGGGCACCGACGTGTCCAGACTGATGACGCGAAGCCCATCGATGTCGTAGGCGGAGTCGACCGGGGCCGAGGCATCCGGAGCGTTGTCGGCGAGCAGGCCCACTCGGAACGACGCGCGGTCGTCATGGTTGCCCATCACCCAGATCACCGGCGCACCCAGGCGCTGGGCCCAGGGATCGACCAGTGCGCGCAACGTCTCGTACGCCTCGGGCTCACCGTGGTCGGCGAGATCCCCCGTGAAGATGATCGCGTCCGGTCTCGTACCGGATTCGGCGATCTGCGCGAGCGCCCGACCCAGGCGGGCGGAGGCGTCGATGGAACCGTACAGGGGGTCATCCCCGGCCCTCAGATGCGTATCACTGAGGTGCAGCAGTTGATGACTCGGACGGGAGTATTCGGCGATGCGCACGCCGTTTGCGGTGATCACCCTCGAAATGTTACCGGGATGTTTCAAATAGCTGGGTGCGAAACGGTGAACGATGGCTGTTTGTGACGTGGATTCCGGATGAACCGGATGCCGCCACGGCTGTTTAGAAACGGGGAACGATCCCACCGCGTGCGAAGCTCGCCGTCACTCCGGGGCTGAACAGCACCGACTCCGGCGGACGATTGCTCACACCGGGCAGGCCCGCCGCCGTGCACAGTTCGTCGTACAGCCCGGTGACGCGCGCGGGATGCAGAATCCAGGCCTCGTGCGTGTTCGGCAACCACCGGGTTCGACCGAATCGGCTTTGGTAGAGCCCCCATCGGGCGGTCAGAAATCGTGAAAGCTCGTCATCGACGGTGCTGGCACTGTCCACCTCGACCGCAAGCCTGAACCGGGCGCCCGAGGCGGACGGAACGGCGACACGGCGTGACGCATACTCCCAGCCGTCTACGCGTGGCCGGTGGGCCGTGCGCGCCCACACGTACGGCAGAGAGAACAACGCCCGCGCCGCGAGCACCGCGGGCAGGCTCGACGCTTCGAGCGAGCGGAAGACCACCCCGCGGCGGCCATCGCGGTCGACGCCGTACAGGCGAACATTGACCTCGGTGAAAGAGCCCCAACGGTGCAAGGGCGGAAAAGGACCGATACGCGCGTCGCCGAGCTCGAACGCGATCAATCCGACCCAGGACGAACCACCCTCGACATCCGGAGCGATTCCGGGCGGCAGGAGCGGGGCGACGACCGCGGGATCGACCCGCCAGTGGACGAAGGCGACGTTCCGCCATTGCTGCGCGGCGACCATCGCGCCGGGAAGCGGCGGCGCGGTGTGCGAGAACTCGATGGCGACCCCCTTCTGCTGTCACGACGTCTGCCGAGAGTATCCCGCCGGGCCGAATGACGGCCTGGATTGCGTCATAAAGACATTCTCGATATACATATACTCAGCGCATACATACTGAGAATGTTTTTACCCGGAGGTCTTATGTCGGTCCGTCAGAGCTTGCTTGCGATCCTCGATCAGGGACCGTGCTACGGATACCAGCTGCGCTCGGAGTTCGACCGCCGCACGGGATCGAGCTGGCCCGTCAACGTCGGTCAGGTGTACACGACCCTCGACCGGCTCGAGCGTGACGGGCTCGTAGCCAAGGGCGACACCGACGAACAGGGCCACGTGTATTACGAGATCACGGATGCCGGACGCACCGAGGCGCGAGACTGGCTCGCCTCCCCCGTGGCCCGGGCAAGCGGAACCCGCGACGAACTGCCGCTCAAGCTCGCCCTCGCAGCGACGCTGCCCGGCGTGGATATCGCCGCGATCGTGCAGACACAGCGGCGGGCATCGCTCGCGGCACTCCAAGACCTGCGGCACGCACAGCGCCAGAGCGAACGATCCGAGGCCCCCGATGGCGAAGAGCTGGCATGGCAACTCGTCGCCGATGCGCTGCTCTTCCAGGCCGAGGCGGAAGTTCGCTGGCTCGACCACGTCGAGGGGCGCCTCGCCCGACACCGTCCGATGGAGATCGCGCTCGCGCTGAGTGCCGAGCGACCCCGGCGCGGACGCCCGCCGCGGGCGAACGCCGCCACGGGTGGATCCGCCGCCTCGACCACGAAGACCGCACCGTGAAGCGCAGCGACTACCGACGCTCGGCTCCGAGCGTCGCGATGCCCGGTGACGCGGCGCGGAGCGGGTTGCCCGACGGAGACGGAGACGTCGTGCGACTGGTCGGCATCTCTCAGCACTACGGCCACGGCGAGGCCGCGGTAAGCGCTCTCTCGGGCATCGACTTGACCGTGCGCTCCGGCGAACTCGTCGCCGTGATGGGGCCCTCCGGATCCGGTAAATCCACCCTGCTGACCATCGCCGGCGGACTTGCGACCCCCACCTCCGGCGAGGTCGTGATCGAGGGTACCTACCTGTCCACGCTCGGAGAGAAGGGCATCGCGGCGCTGCGGCGACGCGCCCTGGGCTTCGTCTTCCAGGACTTCAACCTCGTGCCGACCCTGACGGCGCTCGAGAACGTCATCCTGCCGCTCGAACTCGACGGCATCCCTCGCCGGCCCGCACACCGCGCCGGGCACACCGCGCTCGAAAGCGTCGGGCTGGGCGATCGCCTCGGCGCGTACCCCGACGATCTCTCGGGTGGCCAACAGCAGCGTGTGGCGATCGCCCGCGCGATCGTGGGGGCCCGCCGCCTGATCCTCGCCGACGAACCGACGGGCGCGCTCGACTCCGAGACGGGCGAGATGGTGATGCGGGTCATCCGAGAGCGCGTGGATGCCGGGGCCGCGGCGATTCTCGTGACCCACGAGCCGCGCCACGCGTCGTGGGCCGACCGCATCGTGTTCCTGCGCGACGGCCGCGTGGTCGATGAGGCCGCGCGCGCGCGTCCCGAAGACCTGCTGTTCGGGGCGCGCCCATGACGCTGCGAGCGGCGCGAGCACGGTGGCGAGTCGGGGCCCGGCTGGCACGCCGTCAGACACGACGATCGTTGGGCTCGAGCATCCTGATCGCGTCCCTCATCGCGCTCCCGGTCGCGGGACTCGTCGGCGCCGCGGCGGTGTTCACGAGCACCATTCCGACAGGTGAGCAGCTCCTGGATTCTCGCTTGGGGCAGAACGAGGCACGGCTCACGATCGCGTACGGGCCCGATCCTTCCCTCCGCCAATCGCCGACCCAGCCGGATTGGTGGGAGATAGACCAGGACGAGATGGGCGGGGAACCAACATATCCCGCCAAGGATCCGATCACCGACCCGGCATCCTTCCTTCCCTCCGGAACGACCGTGATACGCATCGACCAAGCAACCGTCGCCGCGCGGACGTCCGCCGGTGTCGCGCCCATATCTGCGATCGTCGGACCGGTCGGCGATGCCGCCTTTGCCGGACGCTATGACGTCGTCGCCGGCCGCGCCGCAACGGGCCCGACCGAAGCGATGGCGACCGCAGGCGCGCTCGACCGACTCGGGATCGAACTCGGCGATGAGCTTCACCTCGTCGAGCCCACCCGGACGCTACGCGTCACGGGCTTGCTCGACGTCGTCGACCAAGCCGACCGCGTCACGACCCTCGCACTCCCCGCCGAGGCGGTCGAACCCGACGAGATGCAGGGCACCACAGCCTGGTATCTGCCCGATCTCGCCCTGACATGGCCGCAGATCCAGCGGCTGAACCCCGAGGGGATCGTCGCGCTGTCTCGAACGGTCGCGCTCGACCCACCCATCACCGGCACTAACCTCGACCAACCCCTCGTGAACATCTGGAGCACGCTCGGCGCGATGCTCATCATCGGCGGCATCGCAGCCGCGTTCCTGGGGTACCAAGTCGTCCTGCTCGCGGGCGCCGCATTCGCGGTCGGGGCGCGCAGACAGCAGCGCGCGCTCGCGACCATCGCGAGCGTCGGAGCGACCCCGCGCGACCTGCGGCGGATCGTCGTGCTGCAGGGACTCGTACTCGGAACCATCGGTGCCCTGGTGGGAACGGGACTGGGGATCGCGGGAGCAGCGATCACGCTACGTGTGCTCGACGATGGTAATCGGACGACCTTCTGGTCGTTCGTCGTCAACCCGTGGATCACCGCGGCGATCGTCGTGTTCGCGATCGTCATGGGCATCGGGTCGGCCCTCTTGCCCGCGCGCGCCGCCGGCAAGACCGACGTGTTGCGGGCTCTGCGCGGGGCGCGGCGCCCGCAGGTGCCCCGCGCATCCCGTCCGATCTGGGGAAGCATTCTGCTACTGGCGGGAATCGGCATCACCGTCGCGTGTGTACCGGCGGTCCTCGCCGTCCAGGCGACACCCACCCTGCCGTACGACAGCGCGTTGCGCTGGCTACCGCAGATCGGGCTCGTCGTCGGACCTGTCCTCGCCCAGATCGGCATCATCACGGCGGGTCATTGGATCCTCGCGTGGCTCTCACGGCCGTTGTCGAAGCTCGGACTCGCCGCGCGAATCGCATCTCGCGACGCGGCGGCAAACGCCTCACGGTCGGTGCCCGCGTTGGCGTCCATTGCCGCGGCAGTGTTGCTGGCCGTTTTCGCCGTTGCCATGGTCGGCACCAACGTCGGCGCACAGGCACGCCAGTACGTCTACTTGGCGCCGGAAGGAAGCCTCGCCGTCCAGGTCTTCGGAGAAGACACGGATGAGGCGACCAGAACCGTCGAGCAGAGCGTGAATGATGCTGTCGGCGCGACCGATCCGACGGCCACGGGCACCGTGTGGGCGAGCTCCGAATACTGGACACTGGCCGAGTCAGGGCGCGGGGACTCCACCGTCCCCGTCGCTGTTCGCCGCACCTCGGAGTTGTGTCCCTTCGACGCAGATTCTCCGGATCGCATCGTCGTCGACTCGGTAAGTTGCAGTCCCGCAAACGGAAACCCTTCGCTCACACTGTTCGCCACCGATGTGGAAGACCTGCCGGCGCTGCTCGGCTTCACACCGTCAGCCAGCGCGCTCAAGGTATTCGCGTCGGGCGGCGCGATCGTGACAGACAGCGCCTACGACCACGGAGGCGAGGTACGGATCGGCACGTGGACCGCGCAGGAACTGTCCGACGGCAAGAATCCTCCGTTCCTGGAAGGCGACAAGCTCACGGCCGGTGCCGTCACGAGCGTCCACGCTGTTGTCCAGGAGACCACACAGCGGTACCTATACCCGGTTCTCGTATCTCATGAGACAGCCGCGGAACTTGGCATGACCGAACGACTGTCGATGCTCGTCGCCAACTACGACTCTGCGGCGAGTGTCGCGGAAGCGGAGGCCATCAACGCGCGTGCGATCGGACTCGACAACACAGGCTTTTCGGCCAGCCCGGTTAACGGTCCCGCGTCACCGTGGCTCGCGATCTGGTTGATCCTCGCCGCGACGGGCGTGCTGATGCTCGGCGCGAGTGCTGTGGCCCTCGGACTTGCACGCATCGACGGGCGCGCCGATGACGCGACACTCGCCGCTGTGGGTGCACCGCGTGGCCTGAGGCGACGAATATCGTTCTGGCAAGGTCTCGTCATCGCGGGAGTGGGGGCAGCGAGCGGAACACTCGCCGGGCTGCTTCCCGCCGGAGCAATCACGGCGCTGTCGGGCTCGGCCCTCTATTCGCTACGCCCCGAGGACATCCCCTGGTGGCCGATCGCCGGGATTGCACTCGGTCTCCCCCTGATCGTGGCGCTGGTCAACGGTGCGACGTCGCGGCGCGCCCCTGTTCTCGCACGGCGCACTCCGATCGCCTGAACCACGGAAGACGCACACCGAACCCGGCCTAGGATCGAAACATGGCCGGATTCTGGGGCAAGCGCAAGCGTGAAGAGCAGTCCGCGATCGATGCGCAGGATGCCGAGCTGGCACGTCGCGCCGGGCGCGCACTCGTCGAGGCCGATGAGCGCATCCGGGTCACAGCAGATGAGCTGGACTTCGCCAGCGCCGAACTCGGCGAAGGCTCGACGAAAGACCTGCGCGCCGCGCTCGAAGCCGTGCGCACGCACCTTGCGGAGGCGTTTCACCTCAACCAGCTGAACCACGACGAGATCCCGGACACCCCGCAGGAACTCCGCGAGCGAAACGCCCGCATCGCCCAGCTGTGCGAGTGGGCGGAAAATCTGCTCGACGAGAAGACGCAGACGCTGGCAGAGAAAATCGCCAAAGTTCGCCGAGCGCCGCAGATCCTCGCTCAAGTCCGCTCCGACGCGGAGCGCCTGCGCGAGCGACTACCCCAAGCGCGGACGACGGTCGCGCGACTCGCGGACCGGTACGCGCCCTCCGCACTTCAGCAGATCGACCGCGCTCCCGACGAAGCCGAGCAGCTACTCTCGTTCGCTCTGCACAGCGCGGACATCTCGGAGCGACGGCGCGAAGCATCCCGCCGCGAGGAGTCCATGCTCGCGCTCGAGACGGCGACCGAGGCCGTCCGTCGCGCCGGCACGCTCCTCGACGGCATCGACGACTTCGAGATCGAGGCGCTGCGCGCCGAATCGACACTCGCTGACGTCATCGCCGATTCGCGAGGTGATGTGATCGCGGCGCGCGATGCTCCCGCGACACCCCAGGTGACAGCGGCACTCACCGCCCTGCAGTCCGCCCTCTCGGCGCTTCCCGCGGCCAGCGAGAAAGCCGATCCGTTTACGCAGCTCTCGCACCTGCGCGAGGCGAACACGGCGCTGGATGTCGCGGTTGACAAGGCACGCGAGCGAGCGGCGAAACCCCTGCCGACCCCGGCGCAGATCCGGCATGCCACGGATGACGCCGACCGTCAGATCGCCGTCGCGCGCAACGTGATCGCCGGACACCGCGGATGGATCGGCGCCGATGCGCGGACCCGGCTGGCCGAAGCCGAGCGCTCACGGGCCGACATGGCCGCGCTTCCCGGCGACGACGACTCGCTCGAGGAAGCCTTCCAGCTCGCGCGGCGCGCGGCCCAGCTCGCGAGCGAGGCCCTCCAGCTCGCCCAGCGCGATATCGACTCGTCACGTCCCCCGCAGGACGGCGGCTGGGGCGGCGGCGGGCATCGGGGCGGTGGCGACAGCGGCATGGGCGGCATGCTCGGCGGCCTCGTCATCGGCAGCCTGCTCGGCGGTATGTTCGACTGAGGCCGGCCCCAGGACCCAGACGCCTCGCCTCGCGGGGCACCTCGCTGTCGCCAACGAACGGACGCGACACGCCACGTGCCCCGAAGGATGACAGCGTGTCGCGTCCGTTCGATGAGTGACGCGGGCCCGGATGCTACGAGGCGAGCGCCTCCGCCGGCGGCGCCGACTGCGTGCCGAGCGAGATCACGCCGTAATCCCAGCCCTTGCGGCGATAGACGACGCTCGGCTTGTCGGTGCGGGCATCGATGAACAGGAAGAAGTCGTGCCCGACGAGCTCCATGCGATCGACGGCCTCTTCCACCGCCATCCATTCGGCGTCGAAGCTCTTCACACGAATGACGACGGGTGTGTAGTCGGGCTCATCCTCATTTCCCGTGATGAGCGGGATCTCGCCGGTCGCGACGGCGTGGATCATGTCGGCGGACGCCGGCTGCACATCGATACCGGTGATCTCACCGCTGCCCTTCTCGAAGTGCGCACCGTGCGGGTGCTTCCGCGCGTCGACGCGCTTGCCCTTCGCTCGACGCAGCTGCTCGCACATCTTGTCGACCGCGAGGTCGAGGGCGGCGAACTTGTCCGCATCCGTGGCCTCGGCCCGGACAATCGGCCCCTTGCCGATCAGGGTCAGCTCGACCGTGTCGTCTTCCATGCGTCCACTCTTGTAGGAGCGGTGCGTGACCTTCACCTCGAGCCGCTGCGCTCGAGGGACGAGGTGTTCGATGCGGGTCGCTTTCTCCTCGACCACTGATCGGAAGCGATCCGTGACGCTGACTCCCACGCCGACGATGCCTGTTTCCATCTCTGACCTCCTTGCTCGGGACGATCCGCCCGTACAAGAGCGGATCGTGCGCTCGCCTTGATCCCTCCCACGCTAGCCCTGTGAGCCGGGGGTGTCACCTGCGAGTTTCGGATGCATCAACCCTGTCTCGCGGAGGCCTTGTCCTCGGAGCGGCGTCGCCGCGATCGTGGCGGCGCCCACGACGACGGCGCCCGCTGCGCGGAGGGCCCGGGACGCCTCGATGAGGGTCGCGCCCGTCGTCACGACGTCATCGACGATCACGACGCCGAGCCCGTCCGCTTGTAATCCGCCGGTACCGTGTGCGTACATCCCTCCGCGCAGGTTCTCGAGACGCTCGATCCGGCCGAGCCCGCGCTGGTCAGCCGCCGTACGCTGCAGGCTGAGCAGCCGATGCGGTCTGACTCCGGCGCGACGAGTCACAAGATCGACGACACGGAATCCGCGGGCGCGCAGACTCTTCGCGCTGGACGGGATCGGCACCGCGACGAGCGAGGCGGGCGCCGCACCCGTCGAGCGTGCAAGTTCCCGCAGCGCCGACGCCAGCGCAGGTGCGAGGTGCCGCGCGAGACGCGGTCGGGCATCGCGTTTCACCGCCCGCAGGACGGATGCTGCCGGGCCCGCGAACGGCACGCCTGCCCAGACCTCGAGAGCGTCACCGGGAATCGCAATGCGCACAGGGTTCGGTGCCAACGCCCGCAGGCACGCGGCGCAGAGGAGAGCGCCCGGCTCGAGGCATCCGGCGCAGAGTTCCGGAAGCACGATCGCTGCGGCGTCGGCGGTCGCGCGCCGGGCCAGCCGCCACGCCTCCGCAACGGTTGACCCCATTGGTCCAGCCTCGGTGCGGCAGCGGTGGACCCACGGCGGGACGGCGGGATCCACGCAGAAGCTGGATCGCAGAGAAGCTGGGGAGGATCAGTTCGCGCCGAGTTGCGATGCCAGCACCAGCACGTCTTCCGCCGCGCGCTGCCATGTGGTGCCACGACGCACGTACAGGGCGCCCTCCGCGGTGAGTAGTCGTGCGGACGAGGCGGTCGGGCCTGCCGCGAGCGACACGGCCGAACCCGTCGGACCGTCACCCGAGGTGCTCACCCCACCGACCACCTGCTCTGTCACGATCATGCCGTCGGTTCCCTCCCAGATGATCCCGAGGGTCCGGTCGTCGAGCCAGGCGATGTCGACTCCGACCCCGTCCGGATGCAGGAGGCGTTCGGGCGTGCCCAGCGCGACCGGCACCCCATCCGCATTCCGCTCGACGCCCGCCACTGACACCCAGTCGCGGCCACCTTCGGTCACGATGGCGGCGATCCGCGTCCCGTCGCGCGAAACCTGCATCGCGGCGATCTCGGTCGCGCCCGGCCACGCGTTCGCGATCGGGGCGGGCTCACTCTCGGCGTTCGATACGGTCAGGGCGGCGGGCTGCGACTCGGGAACGGTCCAGATCCCGTCGTCCGGATCGATCGCCGGATCGATCAGGCCCCGTCGGTCATCAGCAATCGTGGGCTCGTTCGCTTCCACCCGCACGACGCCTCCCGCGGCGAGCAGGACCGCCGCCACCCGGCCACCGCGCCCCACCGCGATCGAGTCGGCGTCGATTTCCGAGATAGGCCGGCTCAGACCGGGCAGGGTCGTCAGCGCGTCTTCGCCGAGGAATCCGAAGTCCTCGGCCGTCTGGACGAGCGGACGCGCGTCCACTGCCGTACTGAGCGTCTGCGCCGGCTGGACCGCGAGCTCGGTGCCGTCCACGAGCAGTTCGACACCCGCCACCCCGGTGCCCTGCAGGCTCGCCTGCAACTGGCGCAGCAAACGGCCGAGCGTGACCGGGTCTGCTTCGAGCGCCGCGGCCCCCAGCTCGACCTGGGCGATACCCTGCACGATAGGCACAGAATCGCGCAGATCGACACCCTCTACGACGGCCGAAACGACGGCCCTCGAGAGCCACGGACTCGGCGTGCCACCGATGATCGCCTGCGTGATGCGTGTCGCGACGTTCTGCCGCGTCGGGAACCAGCGCATGTCCGGCACCAGGAACTGCCACCGGGGATCGAAGAACATCACGCCGTACGCGTCGAACACCACTCGGAAGTCCTGCTCGTTGAGGACGACCCCGTCGGGTGCCGCGCTGATGCGCCACTCACCGTCCTGCTGCTGCTCGAGCTCGTAGTCGAGGGTCGACGTACCCGCCTCGGAGGCGTGGAATGCCCCGGTCTCGTCCACGTCACCCGTCTGGCTGACGGTCATCTGCACCGTGTCGGCGTCGACCACCGTGATGGTGCGGGAACCGGGGCGGTCGATCGTGACACCCGTCTCGGGCCGCCACTCGGCACTGAAGTCGGGGGCGAGGAAGAGTTGCGCGATCTCCCAGTTGCCCGCGGGACTCGTCGCCGCCGCCACAAAGCCTTCGACGATCTGCTCGGGGGTCGCCCCAGGCTGCGGTCGGTTGGGGAGGAACGAGAAATCGGGGACATCCGGAGCTTCGCCGAGCGCGAGTCCGGGATTGACGGACCCCGCCGTCGGCAGACCCGCGCACCCCGCCAGAACCAGCATCAATGCCGCCAATACGGCGACGATCCGCGTCCTCATGACGCTCCCCCTGACCGCGCCGAGTCAGCCGATACGTCGGCCGCGATCTCCGCGGACAACGCGGCCGCGTCACCGAGCACTCCGATCGGCTGCGTCAGACCCAGGGCATCGAGCGCATCCGTCTCGGCGTCGGGCTCGGTGCGCAGGGGCGGTGCCTCGATCGTCCCGCCGGGCTGCCGCGGCAAGGTCAGCACGAAATTCGAGCCACCACCGGGCTCGCTCCAGACCGCGAGCGTGCCGCCGTGCAGGCGCGCGTCCCCGAGGGCGATCGAGAGCCCGAGGCCCGTGCCGCCGATCGAGCGCTTGCGCGACGGATCCGCCCGCCAGAAGCGATCGAACACCCGCTCGGCATCCGCCGGCTTCATGCCCATCCCGAAGTCGCGAACGCCGATCGCGACGGCGGTGGAATTGCTGTCGACGGTGACCACGATCGGCCGCCCCTCGCCGTGCTCGATCGCGTTGCCGAGCAGATTGCGAACGACGCGACGCACGCGACGGGCATCCATGTCGACCGGGGAATATCCCCCGGGTGCGACGAGCCGAACATCCGAGCCGTGTTGCTCCGCCAACTGCGCCATCTCGGCGATGATGTCCTCGGCGAGGTGAGCCAAGCTCGTCGCCTCCCACTCGAGTTGAACCGATCCCGCGTCGTATCGGCTGATCTCGAGCAGGTCACCGAGCATCGTCTCGAACCGCTGCACCTGCGCGTGCAGCAACTCGGCCGCGCGAGACGCCGCGGGATCGAAGGTCTCACGACGATCGTTGAGGATGTCCGCGGCCAGTCGGATCGTCGTCAACGGCGTACGCAGCTCGTGCGAGACATCCGAGACGAACCTCTGTTGCACGAGTGAGAGGTCCGCGAGCTCGAGGATCTGGGACTGAATGCTGTCGGCCATCGCGTTGAACGACCGGCCCAGCGTTGCCAGTTCGTCCTCGCCGCGCACGGGCAGACGCACCTGCAGCTCACCCGCAGCCAGTCGCTCACTCGTCTCGGCGGCCTCGGCGATCGGCGTGGCGACCGCGCGCAGCACGAACCACGAGATCCCGCCGATCAGCAGAATCAGCGTGATACCGACGATCCACAGTGTGCTCTGGACGAACCCGAGGGTCTGAGAAGCTGCCGAGAGGTCGTACGCGAGATACAGCTCGTACGCGCCGACCTCGGGCACGAGCAGCTGCTGACCGACGACGATTCCCGGGACCGTCCGTCCCGACGCATCCTCGAGCGATACCGACTGCCACCACTGCGTTGTGGGCTGCGCCTGCACGCGCTCGCGGAGGCCCTCCGAAACGATCTCTTCGTCGAAACCGCCCGCGGTGAAATCCTGCGGCGCGATGGATGACGGAGCCGAGTCGACTCGGAAGACCGCGATCCGGTCGCTCGAGGACTGACGCGCGATGTCGTCACCCACATTGCGCATGAGGTTCTGCAGGCGCACGCGGTCACTCTGGACCTCGCCCGAGTCCAGGGTCGTCTGAGCGGTCACGGTCGCACGACGGGAGTCGTCGAGCACTTCATTGCGTCGTGACTGGAACAGGTCGTTCTGAATCGCCAACGCCATCCAGACGCACGCGATGAGGATCGCCAGCGCCGTCAGCGCAATCGTGATGAGCACCGTGCGAAAGCGGAGCGAGCGTCGCCAGAGGCGGGAGGTCCCCTCGACCCACGTCGACGGATGCCGCCACGCAAACGACACGAACGTCCGCGTGGCCTGCGGCACGGTGCCCGTCGCTGCCGTGTTCGTCGCTGAGTTGTTCGTCGCTGCCGCGTTCCTCGCTGCGGTCGCGTTGGACGCGGTCGATGACGGCGTCACGGGATCCTCAGACGACAGCGCCGGCGCGGTAGCCCACGCCGCGCACCGTGGTGACGATCTTGGGGTTGTCGGCGTCGAGCTCGACCTTGGCACGCAGTCTCTGCACGTGGACATTCACCAGACGGGTGTCGGCCTTGTAGTGGTAGCCCCAGACCTGCTCGAGCAGCATCTCGCGCGAGAAGACCTGATGCGGCTTGGCCGACAGCGCGACGAGCAGCTCGAACTCGAGCGGGGTGAGAGCTATGATCTCGTCCGCACGGCGCACCTCGTGGGCGGCGACATCGATCGTCAGATCGCCGATGCGCAGCGGCGCCCCCGTGTTCTCGGGTGTCGGGCGCAGACGCGTACGGATGCGCGCGACAAGTTCTTTGGGGTTGAACGGCTTGACGATGTAGTCGTCGGCGCCCGATTCGAGACCCTTCACGACGTCAGCGGTGTCGGTGCGAGCCGTGAGCATGATGATCGGCACACCGGATTCGGCACGAACGAGCGCGCACACCTCGATCCCGTCCATCCCGGGCAGCATCAGATCGAGCAGGACGAGGTCGGGATTCTCGGTTCGGAACGCCTCCAGCGCCTCGGAACCGTCGGAGCAGAACACGGGGTCGAAGCCCTCTGTGCGCAGGACGATCCCGATCATCTCGGCGAGGGCGGTGTCATCGTCGACGACCAGGATGCGTGAACTCATGGAACGGGGTTTCGTCCTTCTGCGACGGAGTGTCGTGCGCGGCGAGCGCGGCCGGTACCCACAGAGTAGTCGACAGTGCCCGCACGTGGACTGCACACCGCCTGCACGCCCGCCGATACGTCGCCGGGAGCGTGTGACACGATGGATGGTGCCACCACCGGCGCCGGGTCTGACATCCGCGCCGCCGAGCGCCTACGGAGGACTCAGATGAGCGCCCAGCAAGCGTGGACGCCCGCGCCGCGACCCGGGATCATTCCGCTGCATCCGCTCGGGTTCGGCACGATCCTCGGGCGGTCCTTCGCGGCCCTCCGGCACAACCCCGCGGTATTGTTCGGCTTCGCGCTCGGTGTGCAGTCGATCGCCTTCATCATCCTGCTCGTCGGTGTCGGCGGTATCGGATGGCTCACCTTCTCGCGCCTCGACACGCTGCGTGAAGGCACGGAGGAGTTCGACGCGGTACTCGCTGGTTCGGCCCTGATCACGGGTCTGGCCGCATTCGTCCTCGGCCTGCTCGCGACCGCACTGCAGGTGATCGTCCAGGCCGTCGTCGTCGGCGAGGTATCGCACGCCGTCGTCGCCGAGAAGCTGCGGCTCAGGGCGCTCTGGCGTCACGTACGCCCGAGCCTCGGCCGGCTCCTCGGATACGCCGCGCTGCTCCTCGTCGCGATCGGCGTTCTCGTGGCGGCTGTCACGGCGGCGATCATCGCCGTCGGCGTCGTCGTTCATCCGGCCGTCGCGATCGCGCTGACCGTGCTTGTGATCCTGGGCGCGATTCCCCTGACGCTGTGGCTGAATACCAAGCTGCTGCTCGTGCCGAGCATCCTGATCCTCGAGCGAATGACGATCCGGGCGGCCGTCGCCCGATCGTGGGTGCTCGTGCGGGGGCGCTTCTGGGCCGCGCTCGGCGTGATCGTCATCATCTCTTTGCTGTTCGGCACGATCTCGCAGTTCGTCAGCCTGCCCCTGTCGTTCCTCAGCTCTGGGCTCACGACGATCTTCGCGCCGACGGGCGAGCCCAACGCCGGGGCGGTCATCGCGATCGTCGTCACGGTCGTGCTGACCTACGTCATCACCCTCGCCATCCAGGCCGTGGGTCTCGTGGTGCAGTCCACGGCGAGCGTGCTGATCTACATCGACTGTCGGATGCGGCGCGAGGGTCTCGACATCGAGCTCATGCGCTACGTCGACCGCCGCGATGCCGGCGATGACTCGCTGCCCGACCCATGGCGTCCGCGCGCGGGTGGACCACCCTCCGCGCCCCCGGCTGGGTCCGCATGGGGCCCGCCTGCTTACGGAGCGCCGCAGCCGTATCCCGCCCAGCCTCCGTATCCGGGGCAACCGCCGTATCCGCGCCGTATCCGGGGCAACCGCCGTACGGTGGGCGGCAGCCCTACCCCGCCCCGCCGTCCGCTCCCCCGCAGCCGTATCCGGCTCAGCCTCCCTACGCCGCACCACAGCAGCCCCGCGCGCCGCCCGCGCCGCCCGCGCCGCCCGCGCCTCGAGATGCCCGCACCTGGGCCCCGCCGATCGCGGGCGACGGGGACTCCGACCCGCGACCGCCGTCGTGAGGGCGCTGGATTTCCCTCTCATTCCTGACGGCGCCGAGGGGCGAGAGTGGGCGGAGCGTGAACTCGCCGATCCGCGCTACGCCGCGGCCGAGCCGACGCCGCTCGATCGACTCGCCCAGGCCGTCGGCGAGTTTCTCGAATCACTGTTCGGCGCGGGGGGGCCGGCGGGTCTCGGTCCCGCCGTGCTCGTCGGGCTCGCCCTCCTCGCGATAGCCCTGATCGTCGTCGCCTTCGTGATCTGGGGCCGCCCCCGGCTCTCGCGGCAGACGTCGGCGGCCGCCCCTCTGTTCGGCGAGGACGATGCGCGCTCGAGCGCGGATCTGCGGCGAGAAGCATCCGCGCGTGCCGCCGCCGAGGATTGGGATGCGGCCATCGTGCTGCTCTTCCGTGCCCTGGCCCGCTCGATCATCGACCGAGGCATCGTTCCTGCGCGGCCGGGCGCGACGGCGCAGTCGTTCGCCCGCTCCGCGGCCCGCGCCTTCCCGGAGCTCGGCGGCGCGCTGGTCGATGCGGCATCCGTCTTCGATGACGTGCGTTACCTGCGGCGCCCCGGTTCCTCACACGACTACGACCGCGTCGCGGCGACCGCTGCCGCGGTCGAAGCGGCCCGACCACGACGTGACGAGCTCACAGTTGCGGCGGGACAGCGCGGATGATGCCAGATACACGCACGTTCGGTCCCGCGTCTCTGGCGGGACCGGACGCGACAGAAGAGCGGCTGCCGTCCGGCCCTCCCGGCGCGAGACGGCGCCGCGCGCCCGCCTGGGCCGTGATTGCCGCGTTCCTGATCCTGGTGGGTATCGCCGCGGCTCTGCTGTCGGGAATCGGAACGTGGACCGAGCGCGACCGCCTCGACCCCGAGAGCGTCGGCCCCGGCGGTACCGCCGCGCTCGTGGAGATCCTGCGGGAGCGGGGCGTCGACGTCACTGTCACGCGTGACCGCGACGAGACGATGCGCGCCCTCGATGAGGCGCCTGCCACCCTGGTCATGGCGGACTCGCCGATCCTCAGCGACGACGCGCTGCGGGCGATCTTCGACGCGGCGAACGACGTCGTCCTGATCGATCCTCGAACGCGCGGCGCAGAGATGCTCTTTCCCGGAGCAACCGCCAGCGGCTTCGCGCCCGCCCTGACCGTCGAGCCGGATTGTCAAACGGATGCCGCAGTCCGTGCGGGCTCCGTGATGCCCGGGCGGCTGCTCGAGCCGGGGACATCCGATGCCGTCGCGTGTTACCCAGCGGGCGACGGTTTCGGCCTTCTCACGAGCGCGGACGGGGAAAGTCGCGCCGCAGCATTCGACGGTCTCGACCTGATCACCAATGAAAACCTTGCCGCGGACGGGAACGCCGCTCTCGCCCTCAACCTGATGGGGCGGTTACCGAACCTCGTCTGGTACGTGCCATCCCTCACCGACAGCGACGTCGCTACCGAGCCCACCCTCGGCGAGCTGACCCCCGGATGGGTCACCCCGGCCATCGTGCTGCTCGGGGCGAGCGTGCTTGCCGCCGCGCTGTGGCGCGGCCGTCGGTTCGGGCCGCTCGTCCTCGAACGCCTGCCCGTGACGGCCCGGGCGAGCGAAACGATGGAGGGTCGCGGTCGTCTCTACGAATCGAGCCGGGACGCCCTGCACGCCGCGGACTCTCTGCGACTCGGCACGCTGGAGCGTCTCCGGCGGGCCCTCGCGTTGCCGCCCGCGGCGAGCGCAACCGATATCGCCGATGCATCCGCCCGCCTCACCGCTCTCCCCCACCAGGACGCCAGACGCCTGCTGATCGAGGACGAACCGCGTGGCGAACGCGAGCTGATCGCGCTGAGTGACGGCTTGCG
Source organism: uncultured Actinomycetota bacterium (assembly GCA_963740165.1). Lineage (GTDB taxonomy): Bacteria > Actinomycetota > Actinomycetes > Actinomycetales > Microbacteriaceae > Microbacterium. The sequence goes on from CAVUDC010000004.1 coordinate 501,542, forward strand.
GGCGCTCGAAGCATCCGTCGCCCACCGAATCCGGGGCGCGGGCGAAACCCGACCGGAGCAGACAAATAAATGACCATGAATGAGGGAGAACGGATGAGCGACGACGCCCTGCGGGAGTCGATGAACCGCGTACGCGAAGAAGTAGGCAAGGCGGTCGTCGGTCAGGACGGAGCCGTCACCGGCCTGCTCATCGCGCTGCTCGCCCGCGGCCACGTGCTGCTCGAGGGGGTTCCCGGTGTCGCCAAGACACTGCTCGTGCGCTCGTTCAGCCGGGCGCTCGGGCTGGAAACCACGCGCATCCAGTTCACGCCCGACCTGATGCCGGGCGATGTCTCGGGGTCGCTCGTCTACGACGCCCGCGCCGGTGAGTTCGAATTCCGTGAGGGCCCGGTGTTCACGCATGTGCTGCTCGCCGACGAGATCAACCGCACACCCCCGAAGACGCAATCGGCTCTTCTCGAGGCGATGGAAGAACGTCAAGTGTCGGCAGATGGCGTCACGCGCCCCCTGCCCGACCCGTTCCTGGTCGCGGCGACGCAGAACCCCGTCGAGCACGACGGCACCTACACACTCCCCGAGGCACAGCTCGACCGCTTCCTGCTGAAGCTCGTGATCGAGGCGCCCGACCGCGATGCCGAGGTGTCGGTCCTCCGTCGCCACGCGGCGGGATTCTCGCCGCGTGATCTCGAGGCCGCGGGGGTCGAGCCCACGGTGACGATCGCCGATGTGCACGCCGCTCAGAGGGCCGCGGCCGCCGTCGCCGCGACCGACGAGATGCTGGCGTACGTGGTCGACCTCGCCCGCGCCACGCGGTCGAGCCCGTCGGTGGAGCTCGGAGCAAGCCCGCGAGCGTCCACGGCTCTGCTCGCGGCGGCGAAGGCTTGGGCGTGGCTCGGCGGCTACCCGGCGATCACGCCCGACCACGTGCAGACGATGCTCGTTCCCGTGTGGCGGCACCGCGTGCGGCTGCGGACCGAGGCCGAGATCGAGGGGGTGACGGCCGACGCGATCCTTCGCCAGGTCGTGCAGCAGACCCCCGTACCGCTCTAGGGTTCGCCGTGTTCGTCACCGGACGTCTCGCGGTTCTCGTCGGCCTCGGCGTGGTGCCCGTCATCCTGCTCTCGCTCGCCGCGAACGCCGGCAACGCGGGTGCCGTCGCCTGGGCAGCGGTCGCCGGCTGGCTCCTGCTGTGCGTCGTCGCGGCGATCGCGGATGCTTCGGCCGCCGCCGACCCGCGTGCCGTTCGCGTCGAGCGCGATACGCCGGGTCGCGCCCGTCTCGGCATCCCGGTGCGGGCGTCGGTCACCGTTGCGGCCACGGGACGACGACGCCTGCGCGGTCTGCTGCGCGACGGGTGGGAGCCGACGGCGGGCGCTGAACCCGCGCGTCACCGCCTCGACATCCCGCCGGGCGAGAGCCGCACGCTGCCGGTGACGTTCCTCCCGAGGCGACGCGGCGAGCGACGCACGGCGTTCGTCGCGGTGCGCAGTCTCGGTCCTCTCGGCCTCGCGGGCCGGCAGGCCGTCACCCCCGCGCCGGCATCGCTGCGCATCCTGCCCCCTTTCCACGCGAGCCGGCACCTGCCCTCTCGGCTCGCGCGCCTGCGTGAGCTCGACGGAAGCACGAGTGTTCAGGTCCGCGGCCAGGGCACCGAGTTCGACTCCCTGCGCGAGTACGTCTGGGGCGACGATGTCCGCTCCATCGACTGGCGCGCCACCGCTCGGGCGAAAACGACCATGCTGCGCACGTGGCGACCCGAACGCGACCGGCACGTTGTCATCGTGATCGACACGGGGCGCACGTCCGCCGCCCGCGTGGGTGATGGCACGCGGCTGGATGCCGCGATGGAGTCGGCCCTGCTGCTGGCCGCCCTCGCCGACCGGGCGGGCGACCACGTGCACCTGCTCATGTTCGACCGGGTCGTCCGCGCCCGGGTGACCGGCGTCCGTGGCACCCGACTCTTACCGGCGCTCGTGGATGCCATGGCCGGCGTCGAACCGCAGCTGATCGATACGGACTGGGATGCGGCTCTTGCCGGGGCCTCGCGACTGACGTCGCACGCGTCGCTCGTCGTGCTGCTCACCGCCCTCGATGCGGCCAGCGCGAGCCGCACCCTGCTCGCGCGGCTCCCGGCCGTGACGGCGCGGGGCCGCGTTCTGGTCGGCGCGGTGACGGACGTGATGATCGAACAGACCGCGGCGAAACGTGAACGAAGCGATGACCTCTGGATCGCCGCGGCGGCCGAACGCACTCTGCTCGAGACACGCCGTCTCAGCGATGCGTTGACGCGGCTGGGAGCAGAGGCGATCCTGCGCGGACCGGACGAGCTGCCCCCGCAGATCGCGGACCGATACCTCGCACTCAAGGCGGCCGGCCGACTCTAGGCATCCGTTCCTCCCCCGCGAACGGACCGGACCCGCCGCGCGCTCGCCCCACGACGCGGCGTGTCGCGACCGTTCGGGGCGGCGACGTTTGCGCGCGCGGCTCTCGCGCCGGGCGAACCCGCGCCGCTACGCTCGGCACGAGAAGAGAGGAGTCCGCCATGACGGAACCCGCAAACACCCCCTCCACCGCGACAAAACTCGCCGCAGAAGCGCTCGGAACGTTCCTGCTCGTGTTCGGATCGATCGGCACGGCCCTGTTCGCCGCCAACTTCGGAATCAGCGATAACGGAACACCCCTCGGCGTCGGCTTCATCGGCGTCTCGCTCGCCTTCGGCCTGACCCTCATGGCGGGAATCTACGCTTGGGGCCCGATCTCGGGCGGTCATTTCAACCCGGCCGTGACGCTCGGACTCGCCGCATCCGGTCGATTCGAGTGGAAGAACGCACCCGGCTACATCATCGCTCAGCTCGTCGGCGGGGCCGTCGGCACGACGCTGATCGTCCTGATCGGACTGTTCGGGCCGGACGGGTGGCTGCAGGGCGCCCAGGACGGAGGGTTCGCCAGCAACGGCTTCGCCGAGAATTCACCGGGTGGCTTCGGAATCGGCGCGGCAATCATCGCCGAGGTTCTCTTCACGGCGATCTTCGTGATGGTCATCCTCGGGGTCACGCACGCCTCGCGCGGTACGGGTCCGGCCATGGCTGGTCTCTCGATCGGCCTGACGCTCACCTTCGTCCACCTCGCATCCATCCCCATCGACAACACCTCGGTCAACCCGGCCCGCTCGATCGCCACGGCGATCTACGGGGGCGGCGATGCCCTCGCGCAGCTGTGGGTCTTCATCGTGTTCCCGCTCGTGGGTGGCTTGATCGCCGGGTTTGCCCACCGGGCGCTGTTCGAGCCGAAGCCCGCCTTCCCGGCGCAGGCAGAGGCCCGCACGCGGTAGTACGCGCCGAGTTCGAAACGGGTGCCCGTCATCGCCCACCCGTTGACTCGAACGCAGCCAAAGTGGGAGACGCCTCAGACGCGTGTCCCACTTTGGCCTCGGAATGATCACGCTATTGCGGGAGCAAGTGGGACACAGCCCCCGAAAATCGGGACATCAGGATGTCGGATGTCGGATGTCGGTCGGCGGACACCGTCGCCGAGCACTGCGGCCCGCCCCGAAAGGGGCGGGCCGCAGTCGTTCCCAACGGATCAGACCAGGTCGAACCGGTCGAGCTCGGTGACCTTGCCCCACGCGGCGACGAAGTCGCGGACGAACTTCTCGTGCGCGTCGTCCGAGGCATAGACCTCGGCCAGGGCACGCAGCTCGGAGTTCGATCCGAACAGCAGGTCGACGCGGGTGCCGCGGCCGAAGACCTCGTCCGTTCCGTCGATGCGCCCCTCGAACGCGTGCGAGCCCGGGTCGAGCGGCTTCCACGTCTTCCCGAGGTCGAGCAGGTTGGCGAAGAAGTCGTTCGTCAGGACACCTGGCCGCTCCGTGAAGACACCGTAGGCGGAGTCGTCCCAGTTCGCGCCAAGGACGCGCAGCCCACCGACCAGCACGGTCATCTCGGGAGCCGTCAGCGTGAGCAGGTTGGCGCGGTCGATCAGGTGGTACTCGGCCGGCATCGGCGCGAGCGGTCCCTGATAGTTCCGGAATCCGTCCGCCGCGGGCTCGAGATAGGCGAACGATTCGGCATCCGTCTGCTCCTGCGTCGCGTCGGTGCGCCCCGGGTGGAACGTGACCTCGGCGTCGACGCCAGCATCCTTCGCCGCCTTCTCAACACCCGCGTTGCCCGCGAGCACGATCAGGTCCGCGAGCGAAACCTTCTTGCCGTCGGCACGGCCATCGTTGAAGGATGCCTGGACACCCTCGAGCACCCCGAGCACACGTGCCAGCTGCTCCGGCTTGTTGACGCCCCAGTCCTTCTGCGGTGCGAGACGCACGCGGGCGCCGTTGACGCCGCCGCGCTTGTCACTGCCGCGGAAGGTGGATGCCGCGGCCCAGGTGGTCGCGACGAGTTCGGCGACCGTGAGGCCCGACTCGAGGATCTGTGCCTTGAGTGCAGCAGCGTCCGCGGCACCGATCAGCACGTGGTCGACCGCGGGCACGGGGTCCTGCCAGATGAGCTCTTCGGCCGGAACCTCGGGTCCGAGGTAGCGGGCGATCGGCCCCATGTCGCGGTGCGTGAGCTTGAACCAGGCGCGCGCGAAGGCATCGCCGAAGGCCTCCGGGTCTTCGAGGAAGCGGCGCGAGATCGGTCCGTACTCCGGGTCCATCCGCAGGGCGAGGTCGCTCGTCAGCATGCGCGGTTCGCGGCGCTTCGACGAATCGTGGGCGAGGGGAACCATGTCGGCCCCGCCGCCGTTGATCGGACGCCACTGGTGTCCGCCACCGGGGCTCTTCATGAGCTCCCAGTCGTACGCGAACAGGATGTGGAAGAACTCGTTGTCCCAGCGAGTCGGGTGGTACGTCCACGTCACCTCGAGGCCCGACGTGATCGTGTCGTCGCCCTTGCCCGTGCCGAAGGTGTTCTTCCAGCCGAGGCCCTGGTTCTCGAGGCCCGCGGCCTCGGGGTTGTCCTCGACGTTCGTGTCGGGGGCCGCGCCGTGCGTCTTGCCGAACGTGTGTCCGCCGGCGATGAGCGCGACGGTCTCTTCGTCGTTCATTCCCATGCGCCCGAAGGTCTCGCGGATGTCGCGGGCCGAGGCGAGCGGGTCCGGATTGCCGTTGGGACCCTCCGGGTTGACGTAGATCAACCCCATCTGCACGGCCGCGAGCGGCTTCTCGAGCTCGCGGTCACCCTCGTAGCGCTCGTCGGCGAGCCACGTGGTCTCGGGACCCCAGTACACGTCGTCGTCCGGCTCCCACACGTCGGGACGCCCGCCGCCGAAACCGAAGGTTTCGAAGCCCATGGTCTCGAGCGCGACGTTACCGGCGAGAATCATCAGGTCGCCCCACGAGAGGCTCTGCCCGTACTTCTTCTTCACGGGCCACAGCAGGCGCCGAGCCTTGTCGAGGCTGACGTTGTCGGGCCAGCTGTTCAGGGGCGCAAAACGCTGCTGTCCCGTGCCGCCGCCGCCGCGACCGTCGGTCGCGCGGTACGTGCCGGCCGAGTGCCACGCCATGCGGATCATCAGGGGTCCGTAGTTGCCGAAGTCGGCGGGCCACCACGGCTGGCTGTTCGTCAGCGTCTCGGCGATGTCGGCTTTGACCGCGGCGAGGTCGAGTGAGGCGAACGCCGTGCGGTAGTCGAAGTCGGCGCCCAGCGGGTCGCGCATCGACGAGTGCTTCGCGAGGATCTTGAGGTTCAGCTGGTTCGGCCACCACACGCGGTTGGCAGACCCCGTCGTCGGGTGAGGCTGCGACTGCTGCCCTCCGTGAATCACGGGGCAGCTGGCGTCGTCCGGGTTCGGGCTCGGGCGCGTCTCGCCATCCTCGCGCTCGTCTACGGGCGTGTCGATGTCGGTGACGGACTGGTCGGTGCCGGTCGGGTCGTTTCCGATACCCGTGGTGGTGTCGTCGGTGTCGCTCATGTTCTTTCCTTCCTCAGGGATTCGTTGCGGGCTTTGCGAAGCTTGTGGGATTCAGGGGGCTGCGGGATTCAGGAATTTTCGGATGCGACGGGCACCGTGGCGACTCCACCGGCACCGGCTGCGCAGTCGGGACAGACGCCCCAGTACGTCACCTCGGCGGCGTGCACGGCGAAACCATGGGTGTCGGACGGCGTGAGGCAGGGAGCTTCACCGACGGCACAGTCGACGTCAGCGACCGCTCCGCACTCCGTGCAGATCACGTGATGATGGTTGTCATCCACGCGCAGCTCGAACAGCCCCGGACGCCCGGCGGGCTCGATGCGACGAACCAGACCCGCGTCCACGAAGTCGCCGAGGGCGTTGTAGACCGACTGCAAGCTCGTCTGCGGCACAGACAGGGTGACGATCTGGAAGACGGCGTCCGCGCTCGCGTGCGGGCTGACCCGCAGGGCTTCTACGACCGCTCTCCGCGGATCCGTCACCCGGAGTCCGGCGCGCCGGATGAGCTCTGCAGCTGCCATCCCGTTCGGGAGAAGGGCGGTTGAACTCATCCCCCCAGTCTAGCGTCCAGTTTTGATTCGCTCAAAAAAGCGGCCGGTGAAGATCAGGTGAACGAATGCCTCTCACGCCGACACGAGTACCGTTGCGCCCGCTTCGGACTCCGACAGGTCGCCGGTCTCGCCGGCGCGCGCCGCGCGTCCCCCGACGAAGACCATGTAGAAGACGAACGCACCCAGCGCCAGGGCCCCGATACCGATCTTCACGACCCACGGCCACGGCTGCGCCGTGACGAAGCCCTCGATGATCCCCGACACCAGTAGGGCCAACAACAGCCCGATCGCGACGGTGGCCAACGATCTGCCGGCGGACGCGAGCGCCTCGAGGCGCGTCCTCGGCCCGGGCGCGATCCAGGCCCAGAAGATGTGCAGCCCCGCGGCTCCCGCAACGAAGATGCACGTCAATTCGAGCAGCCCGTGCGGGAGGATGAACAGCACGAACACATCGCCGCGCTCGAATGCGAACATCACGGCGGCGGCCGTTCCCACCCCCACCGCGTTCTGGATCAGCACCATGACGGGCCAGAACCCGGTGACCCCGAACAGGACGCTCTGCGCGGCGATCCACGCGTTGTTCGTCCAGACCGTCCCCGCAAATACCGCCGCGGGATTCTCGGAGTAGTAGCTCGTGAACTCTTCTTCCGCGTAGTACTGCAGCCCCGCCCGGTCACCGAGAGCCGCGACGAGGGCGGGATCGCCGGCCACCCATGCGGCGACGATCGCCACCACCGCGACGAAGAGGGCGGCGATGACGAGTGTCGTCCAGCGCACCCGATACAGAGCCGCGGGTAGCTGAAGGGCGAAGAATCGTGGCAGCGCTCGCAAGGGGTTCGCGCTCGCCCGCGTCAGGCGCAGCCGGGCCGCGGCGAGCAGGGTCGAGACGACGTCACCCTGGGGTGCGCGCCCCGCGGTGGATTTGATCTCGGCGAGATCGGCCGAAGCGGATTGGTAGCGTGCGACGAGCTCATCGGCTTCCGCGCCGGTCAAGCGACGCCGTGCCGAGAGCTCGCCGAGCCGTTGCCATTCGGCTGCCCGTGCGGCCGCCAACGCGTCGAGGTCCACGCGCCTAAACTACCCGCATGACGCCTCGCCCCTCTCCGGAGGCCATCCACATGGCCACCCATCTGGCCGAGGACGAAGTGCTCACCGGTGAGGCCGTCGCCCTCGACGTCCAGCCGACCGGCGTACTGCTTCGGGCGGTCGGCGCCGTGATCGACATCCTCTTGGCGACCGTGCTGATGGTCGCGGCACTGCTGATCATCACGGGCCCGCTCGCGCCGTTGCTGCCCGAGGGTGCTCAGCAGATGACGCTGATCGTCACGCTCGTTCTCCTGCTCGTCGTGCTTCCGACCGCCGTCGAGGCAACGACGCGCGGACGGAGCCTCGGGCGCCTGGCTGTGGGAACACGCATCGTGAGATCGGATGGCGGGGCCTCTGGATTCCGTCAGGCCCTGATCCGAGCCCTCGTCGGCGTGCTGGAGATCTACTTCACCCTCGGCGTCGTGGCGGTCCTCGCCGGCGCGTTCACTCCGCGATCGCAGCGCCTGGGCGATCTGCTCGCGGGAACGTACTCGCAGAGAACCCGTGTGGCTCCCCTGCCGCCCCCGCTTCCGCCGGTACCCCCGACGCTCGATCAGTGGGCATCCGTCGTGGACGTCGCGCGCCTCCCGGATCGGCTCTCGCGGCGGCTCGCACAATTTCTGCTGCAGGCACCCAGAATGGCCCCCGCGGCGCGTCACCGTATCGCGGAAGAACTGCGTGATGAGGTTTCCGCTTTCGTCCACCCGATGCCGAACGCCGACCCCCTCACGGCCCTCTTCGGAATCGCGGCGGCGCGGCGCAACCGGGAGCTGCGCGCCCTGAAAGCTCAGGATGACCGCAGGGTTGAGCTCGCGCCCATCCTCGAGCGCGTTCCCCCCGGCTTTCCCCGCCGCTGACGCACCGAACCCACGCGCAGCGCAGGCCGGCACAGCAAGCGCGCGAAAGATACCCGCCGCGCTCAGGCGCGGAGTGTTTCGTGACGCACGACGACCCAGCCCTTGGGTACCGACATCCGCTCGGTGTGAATGGCGCACAGGTCATGCGCGTGAGGATCATCGGCGGCACCGAGGGGTCCCAGAGCAGCCATCTGGTCGCCGTAGTCGTAGGTCAGCGTCGAGATGGCCTCGCGGGCGCAGCCCACTTTCGAGCAGAGTCTTCCATGCATCGACGTCAGCGTAGTCGGGTGGTTGGCCACCCCGGCCGCGGCGCGCGGAGCCCGTGCAGACGAGCGGCGCGACGCGTGGTCCGGATGCCTGGTCTCGGGCCGACGCGGATGCACCCCGGGCATCGGCCTAAGATCGAGGCATGATCGCTCGGCGAGGAAAGTCTGCGCGCGGCGGCGATCCCGGGCCGCGCCCGGATCGCCACGGGCGGCACGGCCGGCAGGGCCGGAGCCCCGTCGTACGGCCACCGATCGGACCGCTCGACACCAGATTCGAGCGTTTCGACATCGCGGTCGGTGCGGCATCCGATTTTCTCCGCTCCGCGTGGCCCGAACTGCGCGACGTCGAATTCCACATCGGTCATATGCCCGCCGAGCCGCACGAAGACGGTATCCCGCGCTGGCACATCGATCGCGAAGCGCGGCGGATCATACTTTTCCGCATTCCCATCGAGCGCCTGGCACGAACCCATCGGGACGATGAGCTCCACCGTCGCATGATGATCGAGGGCAACGTCTTTCGAGCCGCCGCCGAGTATCTCGATCGCGATCCGTGGGACCTCGGCCCCGAACGTTTCCGCTACTTCTGACGCGCCGGACGTACGCGCCGCATCGCCCCGCGCTCACTCTCAGGGAACGATGACGACCGCCGCCGACGCCTGCGCAGACGCGGCCACGGGATAACCCGCCAAAGCAGTCGCACCGGCATATCCAACGGAGGCGAAGACGGTTCCGGATGCTTCGATTCGCCAGACGCCCGCCGTGACGTTCACCGTCTGCGAGACACCTGCCGGAAGGGCCAGCTCGACCGGCGTGCCGCCACTCAGCGGGGTGAGCGTGACCTGTACGGATTCGGCGTCGGCCGCAACGCGGAACGTGGGCGACGCGTCCGCAGGCGCCTGCGCGACGGCCACGTGAGAGGGTTCGTCCAGTGCCGGAGATGCGGCGATCCAGGCGTTGTCACGCACACCGTCCGCGGCAGTCGAGCTCCAGCCCGCCGCGACGACGGGAGCTGAAGCTTCGACCTCGACCGTGTAGGTGCCGGCCGTCAGTCCGGGCAGGTCGAGCTCGAGCGGTACCCCCGCGCTCAAGGGAACATCGACCGGCGTGCTGGCGGGCTGCGCCGCGCCCACGGCGTAAACACGGACCGTCGCGGTGACGTCCTGGGTTGGCGCGAGCACACGCACCGAAGCGGTCGCGACGTTCCTCGCGGCCCCCTCGCCGGGTGTCGACGTGACCAGACCGACGATGACCTGGCGTTCGGCGGGCGCGGAAGTAGGCCCGGTGACATCCAGTCCGACCGGCTGAAGCGTCTGCGTCCGACTCGACTGAAGGCTTGCGGCGACGGCAGCTCCCTCCGCCTGCACCCGGACAACCGGCGCGAGCTCTCCGAGAACCAGGCCCGCAAGGGGCACCACGGCTTGCGAGCCGGCCCCGATCACGATGTCTCGCCCACCCGGAGGGGTGAGCGCCCCGCCTGAGGCGTAGACGGTGAGCTGCACGGTCGCCGGCACGTCGCCGGGGTTCGACAGGACGACGAGGTCCGCGGACCCCGTCCTCGTCGCGCCGCCGACGAGCCACGAATCGAACTGCGGTGCGGTGCACGCGGCGGCGGCGAATCCGAGCAAGTCCTCGTCCGCGACGGACGCGGATTGCGCTGCAGCCACCGCCGCCGGCATGTCGCCGGTGGGGTCGAGCCGCAACACGCGCGGCCCCTCGCCCACGGGGGCGGTCAACACGTCCTCCCGCGGCGTCCCGTCCGGCGAGCCGGACACGACGGATGCGCCGCCGGCGATAGTGACATCACCCGCGGCACCGACCGTCCGACCGGACGCGAGCAGCGGCCCCGGGCACACGGCCACGGTCTGCGACGGCGTGGGCCGATCGACGATACGAAGTGCTTCCCGCGAAACGCCGGGCACGGAGGCCCCGACCGCCGCGATGACGAGGGCGACGACCAGCACCGCGAGCAACGCACCGACGAGCACCCGCGTTCCCGTCGTCAACGCTCTGAGCCATCCCGTCGCCCTCATGCTCGGCCCTCCTCGTTCGAGGCACGCGCCGAGTCGTCGTGCGGCGCTTCATCCTGCCCGGGCTGATCGTTCTGCCGCCCGGCATCTCGATCAAACTGCTCCGGCTCGGACTGCGCCGGCTCGAGCTGCGCGGCCTCGTACTGCGAGGCTTCGGCGTGACCGGCCTCGGCATGCTCGGCCTCGGCATGCTCGGGCTCGGACTCGAGCTCTTCGGTCTCAGCGGGCACGATCTCGGGCTGCGTGCGCACCGGGTCTGGCGTCTGTTTCGGGCGGGTCCGGGGCGGACGCGCCGGACGCACGACCGACATTCCCACCAGGCGCGAACGAGACCGGGCGGCCCGGCGCGACGCGGCGGTCGGGAACGCGAGGAGCAGGGCTATGAGGACGATGATCGCCTGACCGCCGGCGATCGTTTGCTGGATGGCGACGTCCGCCCGACTGAGCGGCGCACGCGGCGCGATGTCGATGTCATCCGTGACCCGCCAGAGCTTGCCCCGCACGGTGTCACCGACGGATTCGAGCCCTGCGCGCGAGTCCAGGGAAGCGACCGCCTGAAGCGATAGAGCATCGGATGCCTCGGTCCCCGCGCCGTCGCCGAGAAGAACGAAACCGATGCCCTCGGCGGCGAGATCGCCCGCCACATCGACGACACTCGGTGACACCACCTCGGCAGACAGCGCGGCGAGGGCTTCCGCCGACGCCGTGGGCTCTGTCGCGGTGCTCAGCTGTGTCGTCTGACCGCCGAGGGTCTCACTCGCGCCCCAGACGACGCGAGCCGAAACGGCTCCATCGGCTAGGGGGGTAAGGATAAGGGTGCCGAGATCGGGGTCGTCCCGGCCGACCGCGGCCACGAACGCGGGCAGCGTGGACGAGCGACCGTTCTGCAGCGCGGCACGATCCTGAATCGTCGCGGACAGTCCGGGCAGCGACAGCACCACGACTCCCGCGACGACGACGACGACCGCCCAGGGTCGAAGGGCCCCGACGGGACGCGCGAGCGGGGTGTCCGCCGTGACGACCGCCGCCCCCACGACGCCAAGCCAGGCCAGGCTCAGGGCGCTTCCCGGCCAGAGCGCCACGGGCGTACCCACCGCGAACTGCACCACGAAACCGGCGGCGAAGAAGGCGGATGCAAGTCCCAGCACCGCGACACCCACCAGGGCTCCCCCGACGGGCCAGCGCGGAGTGCTGAGCGATAGCAGGGCGAGCACGGCGAGCGGCACCAGGGGAAGCGCGAGCCACCAGGCGTCACCAACATCGCCCGCACTGGCGCCCGTCAACCACGTCGTCCAGCCGGCGAGGTCCGGTGTCGGAAATCCACTGGCGAGCAAGGCCCGCCCGGCGACATCCGCCGCAGCCTGAGGCGCTGCCCACACCACCCCCGGGTCCGCGAAGAGGCCCCAGAGGTCGCCGTTGCGGATGCCCCGGAACCAGATCAGCGGGGCGAACATCGCAAGCGCCGGTATCGGCAACCAGGCAACGCGTGCCGCGCCCCGTCCCGCTGTGACCAGCGCGGCGAGCCAGAGAACGACAAGGGCGGGGGCGAGCGAGGGCGCACAGGCAACGACGGCGGCCAGCAGCAATGAGGCGACGCCCGCCGAGCCCCACGAGCGACGGGCCATCGCGCCCGCATAGAAGAGCCAAGGAAGAAGAAGGTGGACCGCCACGGCGGCGGGACGCCCCTGCGTCAGGGCCGTCAGGAAGGTCGGTGCGAGAGCCCACAGGGTGGCGGCGGCGATGCGGAGCCCGGAACGCTCGGTCAATCGCGTCGCGGCGAACCATCCGCCGAGCGCCGCCAGGGGGAGGGCCAGTATCCAGAGCACGACGAGGGCCATGGACGGGTTCCAGGGGGTGAGGCTGCCCAGAATCGCCACGACCGCCGCGAAGGGATCTGCGGGTCCGACGACGCCGAGGCCCAACTCACGGCGACCGTACGCAGCATCACTCCAGAGCCCCGGGAGCGTCGACGAGAGGGGAAGCAATCCCCCGCCCTCCACGCTGGTCCAGGCGAGCAGCGGGAAGAAGGCGATCGCACCGACCACGAGGGCCGCCAGCACCGTCCAGGCGCCACCGCCGGTGAAAAACCGGAGTTCGGTGCGGACATCGGCTTCGGTGGCCATGTCATCCGGATCATCGAAGCGCCGCGCCAGTTCTGATCGCGTCACGCGCAGCGGCGCGAGTCGCGACCAGGGCACGCGGATGCCGGTGGCCCGTGCCGCAGCTCGAATCCCTCCCCGCGCCCGCGCTACGGCGCCCACGCGAGCCCAGGCCAGGGCGCTCGCGCGCCACTCGCCGAGAACAGAGCCGGGCGACTTGCGGATCAGATGCAGAACCGTCCGCGCCGCGGCGAGCGGCAGGATGCTCAGCCAGATCAACGGCACGAGTCCTGGCAGCGCGTAGACGAGCCGGCGGTGCAGCTGGGCCGTCCGCGCCATGAACTCTCTCTGGCGGGTGCGC